>NZ_CALLJH010000005.1:0-67078 GCF_938091255.1 uncultured Chloroflexus sp. | reverse complement strand
CACCCCAAATCTTGGTATACTACCTAATACACCGTACCGTCCCCCGGAAAGGAGCGAAGCATGGCGGCGCGCCGGATTCTACTGACGCTGATTGGCCTGTTGAGCGTGATGATTCTGATCGGCAGCATCAGTGCCGGTGTGTTAACCATCTTGTTGATTACTCATCGACCGGTCGATCAGAAATTACTCGTGGTTGGGCCAGCCCGACGACTAGCCCTCGTTGATCGAAGTGGTGCGGCACAGGTGCTGGCCGATGATGTGAGCCCCGAACTGTTCCGTTATCCAGCGTTGGCGCCTGATGGTAGCCGGATTGCATACATTAGCCAAAACGGTAACGTCAGTGTATTGCGCGTGATTGATTTGCGGAATGGCGCTCGTGCTGAACTCTACCGTTCGACGACGAATCCGCCGCTCTATATGGTTTGGTCGCCTGACGGTCGCTACCTCTCCTTTCTCTCCAATCGCGGTACGGCTGGGTTAGGAATGCATGTCGTACTGGCGGATGGGTCGCGTCCGGCTGAGTTGGTCAGTGTGTCGCCGACGTCGCTCTATTTGGCGTGGCAGCCCGATAGTTCGTCTTTGTTGGTGCATATCGGCGGTTCAATCTTCGAGGATGGGCGCGTGGTGACGGTACAGCCCGGCCGCGCGCAGCCGCTGTACGAAGTGAACGACCCCGGCTTTTTCCAGACGCCGGCGTGGAGTGTTGATGGGCAGAGCTTCTTTTACGTTGCGCAGCCGCCAATCGATGGCCCGCCGGCAGTGGAAAAGGTTGAGAGTGTGTTGACGCGGGTGAAGGTGGGTGAAACCCAGCCGCAGGCGTTGGCCCGTGAGCCGCAGGCGGCGATTATCTTTGGCCGCTCGCCGCGCAGTGATGAGATTGCGTATACGACGGTCGGCCCCAATGGGTTTGGCCCGCTGAAGCTGGTTGGTCTCGACGGTAAGGTGGATACCTTGTCGGCACCGGATGATAACGTGGTGGCGTTCTTTTGGTCGCCGAACGGCGAGCAGCTTGCGTATCTGACGCCTGCCGGGCGGACATCAAATGGTTTGGTGCAGTTGCGCTGGCAGTTGGTTAACCGCACCGGCGGTACGTCGCGGACGTTGACGACCTTCGTGCCTTCACAGGAGTTTTTGGCCCAAATTAATTTTTTTGATGCCTATGCGCTCTCGTTCGATCTCTGGTCGAGCGATGGCCGGGCCTTGGTCTATGGCGCGCGTGATGGGGTGTATGTGCTGGATATTGGGCGCGGGATCGCCAGCCGGCGAAGCGATGGCGTGTTGGCGATGTGGTTGCCACCGGAGAGATAGGGAATGGGGAGGAGGGAATAGAAGGAACATTCCCTCCTCTCGGCTAACGCAGGGCGCGAATTACGAGATTGCTGAACGTTGCCGTGGTGGCGTTCTGTCCGGCGCGGGCCAGCAGACCGTAACGCGCGTCGGGCGGTGGGGTGGCGCTGGTGACGATGCTTACTACTTGATCGTTAATCCGCAATTCGATGCTCTGGCCTTCGAGCCGCGCGCTGAGACGGGTGCGTTCGGCGAGGATGATAGCTCCTTCGGCGAGGAGGGTGCGTTGCTCGCCGTTGCGTTCATCGCAACGGAATTGGCCGCTGGCCGGATTGATGACGAAGCTGACGTAGCGCTGCGGGCCGTTGAAACGCAGCATTAATCCGCCCCAATCCCCGATAACGCTTGCTTCTACTTCGATCATCATATCGGCCCCGATCGGTGAGGTGCGGAAAGCCCAAATGTCGCCGATGCCGGCGTTGGCTTGAATGCGATAGGCGCCATTGCTTGCACTAACGCTCCAGCCGTTGCCGCTGGTCGTGGGCCAGTCGCTGTTGGGGCCAAAGTCGGCCTGATAGATGATCGGTCCGCTGGCAGTGATTGTCGTGGGTGACGGCGCAGCGGGAGGGGTAGGTGCGGTCGTGGGTGACGGCACAGCGGGAGGCGTAGGTGCGGTCGTGGGTGACGGCACAGCGGGAGGCGTAGGTGCGGTCGTGGGTGACGGCGCAGTGGGAGGCGTAGGTGCAGTGGGAGGCGCGGTGGGGGGGCGGTTATCGATCTCTTGCACCGTCATTGCGCCCTGAAGTTGGCGCCAGCCGTACCAGCCGAGAAAGGTCAGCGTCAGGCCGCCTACCGCTGCCGTTAACAAGGTGCGACGCGAGATGGTTGGCTCGGCGGCAGTGGCTGGGGTTTGGTATTCTGCCTCCAGCTCGGCAATCAAGGCCGCGCAATCGCGGTACCACGGGTTGATGCGTTGCAGTTCGCGTAGGGTGGCCAACGCTTGCAATCGCCTGCCGGCGGCGAGATGCACTTGCGCTTGCGCGTATAACTCGGCTTGGTAATCACGTTGTACCGGCGTGGCTGGCGCCATTGACGATCGCCGCCGACGGAGATTCTGATACGCCTGATTGATCCGGCGCGCGCGGCGGGCTGCATACTCTTGCTCAGCGGCTGAGGCGCCGGCATACCGGTCAGGATGGTAGAGGCTGATCTGTTTGAGGTACGCCTGTTTGATGTCGGCAAATGACGCGCCGGGCCGGATGCCGAGGATGGCGTAGTCGTCAAGTTGTTCAAAATCGTCGTTCACGCAACCCCCTTTCGCGCCGGGCATTATAGCATGCCGCTAGTTTATGTGGTGGCAGATGTACACTGTCATTGCGCAATTGTTGATGGTACCATGAATAATGGTATTATGCGATGTGTTCGCTCATTGCAATCATTAAGGATGACCCTATGCCAAAGTATTGGTTGCTCAAGACCGAACCCTCTGTCTACAGTTTCGCCGATTTGGTGCGGGAAGGGCGCACAGTATGGGATGGCGTAGAAAACAATGTGGCCCTCAAGCACATGCGCGATATGCGTAGCGGTGATGAGGCGTTGATTTACCATACCGGCGATGAGCGGCAAGCGGTTGGCTTGGCGCGAGTGGTTAGTGATCCTTACCCCGACCCCAAACAGAACGATCCGCGTCTAATCGTTGTTGATGTGGTGCCAATCAGGTCGCTGGCACGCCCGGTGACCCTAGCGGCAATCAAGACCGATCCCTTCTTTGCCGATTTTGCGCTGGTGCGGCAAGGCCGGCTGTCGGTGGTGCCGGTGACGGCGCCCCAATGGGAACGGCTGCTGACGATGGCCGAGCCGGCGAACGTATAATGGCATCCGGTAAGTTGTGGTATACTTCACAGCACGAATGGGAATGTGCTTATCCTGATTGCCGGTTCGGCGTGAACGCCAGTATGCAGAGCTGTACATCATGCTCTGCTGGCGCAGGGTAGCGCAGTCAGCCAAAAACGAGTATTTCTTCCCCGTATTTGGATTGTCTCTTATTTGCTAGCGTGCGGTGACGCTGCCGTTATCGTGTGACTCGCCCGCTTCCCGTCCGGGAAACGGCTCATCTGGCATAAGAACAGTTGCCTGCATCTCTACAACATACTGCCGCCATTGAAGGAAGCAGGGAGCGCTGCAATGGAAGCAGCTACAATTCTGGTGGTTGATGACGAGCAACCAATTGTCGATCTGGTGAGCAGTTATCTAAGCAATGAGGGCTTTGTCGTTCATCGGGCCTTCGACGGGCCGAGCGCGCTGGCCCTTGCTCGTAACGTGAAACCCGATCTGGTCGTGCTGGATGTGATGCTGCCCGGTCTTGACGGGATCGAAGTGTGCCGGCAGTTGCACCGTGACACTTCGGTGTACGTGTTGATGTTGACGGCCCGTGCCGATGAGATCGATAAGTTGATCGGCTTGTCGGTAGGGGCTGATGATTATCTGACCAAGCCATTTAGCCCACGCGAGCTGGTGGCGCGGGTGAAAGCAATTTTGCGGCGCAATCGGGTGTTGCGTTCGACCGAGACGAGCCAGCGTCCGGTGTTGCAATTTGAAGGGTTGCTGATCGATCCCGAACGGCGTGAGGTCGAGCGCAATGGTGTGCGGGTTGATCTGACGCCACGCGAGTTTGATCTGCTCTACGCGCTGGCCAGTTATCCGGGGCGGGTGTTTACGCGCGAAGAGTTGCTGCAACGGGTATGGGGCCCCGATTTTGCTGGGATTGATCGGGTGGTCGATGTGCATATCGGCACGTTGCGCCGAAAGCTCGATGACGATCAGCACGGGACGCCGTTGGTGCAGACGGTGCGCGGCGTAGGGTATAAGTTTGTCGGCGGCGCGCGATGAAGAAGTGGTTGCATCAACTTCGCTGGAAACTGTTTATCTCCCATCTGATTATTGTCTTGATGGCGTATGTGGTGCTGTTGGCAGCATCGAATGTGCTGGCAAGCCTCGGGTTGACCGGTTTTGCGCCGTTGACGCTAGGTTCGGCGGCGGCAGAAACCGGACAATTAGGTGCCGGCACCACCAACGCGGCGCTTGAGTTGCAAGAGCAGGTGCAGTCGGTGATCCAGCAAGCATTGCTGATCAGCGGGTTTGGCGCGCTAGCTGCCGCGGTCGTGGTAAGCCTGTTTGTCTCGCGCCGGATTGTTGAGCCGATTCAAACCCTCTCGCACGTCAGTCGTCGTTTGGCGCAGGGGTTTTATCGCGAGCGCACGAGCATTCAAGCCGATGATGAAATTGCCCAATTGGCCCAAAGCGTCAATCAGTTGGCTGATGCGCTTGATCAAACCGAGCGCCGGCGTTTGGCGTTGCTGGCCGACGTCACTCACGAGTTGCGCACGCCGTTGGCAACTATCGGTGGGTATATGGAAGGCTTGGTTGATGGGGTGGTTTCGGCGAATCCGGCGACGTTCAACCTGATTTTACGCGAGACCCGCCGCTTGCAACGGTTGATCGAAGACCTCGAGCTGTTATCGCGAGTAGAAGCCGGTCAGTTGCCGGTGGTGGCCCGCGCTATCGATCTGCGTTCGGTGCTAGAAGCGCAGATTGCGCAATTTGAGCCGTTGTTTAGCAGTAATCAGGTTCATTTGTGCCTCGATGTGCCTGAATACTTACCGCAGGTTTGGGCCGACCCCGATCGGGTGGCGCAGGTGGTGATTAATATCCTTGCTAACGCCTATCGCTATACGCCATCAGGCGGGACGGTTACGGTGCAGGCGTGCGCTGATGATCATGAAGTGCGGGTGGCAGTGATTGATACCGGAATTGGAATTGCCGCCGAACATTTGCCGCATCTCTTTGAGCGTTTTTACCGGGTTGATAAATCGCGCGCGCGCAATAGCGGCGGTAGCGGGATTGGGTTGGCAATCGCGCGCCACCTGATTTATGCCCAAGGGGGCGAGATTTGGGCCGAGAGCGATGGTATCGGTAAGGGGGCACGGTTTATCTTTACCCTGCCGCTCGCTCCGCAGATGGCGGTTGTGCGAGTGGAATCGGTGACAACGGTTGATGGGGCATGAGCGCAAGTTTCTGGATTGGCCTCTTTCAGCTTTTTCTGGTGGTTGGCGGCGCATTGGCAGTGTCGCTGTTCATTATCGACCGCCTGTTCCCACCGGTGCGTCAGGTGCAAGGATCAGTGGAGTCGTACACTCCCCGGCCAACCCCGGTCACTCGCACGGCAACAGTGACGCCGCCACCGCTGCAATGGCCGCTGGCACCGGCATGGTTGTCGCAATACTGGCAGGAAAATCTGCGCTTGGTCGGCCCGCTGCTGATAATCTGGCTCTTGAGCGTAGTATTGCCAGTCGTCTTGGCCGAGCCGCTGAACCGGATCAGCGTCTTAACCGGATTTCCGCTCGGTTACTATATGGGTGCGCAGGGGACGCTGATCTGTTTTGTGATCCTGACCTTTGCCTATAACTGGCGAATGCGGTTGCTCGACCGGCGCTTTGGCATTGATCCGGCTGAGTCTGCCGAGGAACGACTCATTCGCCGGCGCTATTCAATGCGCTATCTAGCATTTGCAGCCGGTTTGTTGGCACTAATGGGGGTCTGTATTGCCCTCGAGACGTGGTTTGGCCTACCGGCGCACCTGATCGACTGGAGCTTCCTCGCGTTGGCGATTGGTCTCTATGCTGTGATCGGTATTCGCTCTCGCGCCGATACGCTCGATGCCTATTACGTCGCTGACCGCAAAGTGCCGGGAATCCTCAATGGCTTAGCCACTGGCTCAGATTGGATGAGCGCCGCTTCGTTCATCAGCATGGCCGGCGCACTCTATTTGCTTGGCTTTGAGGGTCTCGCCTACATTACCGGTTGGACGGGCGGGTATGTATTGTTAGTGCTGCTGCTCGCGCCTTACTTGCGCAAATTTGGCCAATATACGCTGGTCGATTTTATCGGCGCGCGCTATCCCGGCGCTGGCGCGCGCGTAATTGCGGCTGTGTTCAGCATTATCATCTGTTTTACCTATGTGACTGCTCAAGTGACCGGGATTGGCATCATTATGAGCCGGTTTCTCGGTCTGAACTATATGGTGGGGGTGATTGTCGGCTTGGCGGCGGTGTTGCTCTGCTCGTACCTCGGCGGCATGAAGGCGATTACGTGGACGCAAGGCGTACAGGGGATAATCCTCGTCTTCGCCTACCTTGTACCGGTGACGTGGCTAGCCTATAAATTGACCGGTGTGGCGCTGCCGCAGGTGATGTATGGCGAGGCGCTGAGCAATATTGCGCAACTGGAAGAGGTGCAGGGCTTGCCTAGCTATGTCGCGCCGTTTAATGATTGGTCGATCTGGAATTATCTGGCCCTGAGTCTCTGTCTGATGCTGGGTACCGCCGGCATGCCCCATATTCTGGTGCGTTTTTACACGGTGCCGACCGTGCGTGATAGCCGGAGCAGCGTGGCATGGGCGTTGTTGTGGATCTGTGTGCTCTATTTGACTGCGCCAGCGTATGCGGCGTTTTCACGCTGGGAGATTCTTGGTTCGGTGGTTGGCCAACCGGTGGCCGAATTGCCAGAATGGACGAACCGATGGGCGAGTACCGGCTTGCTGACGATCGCCGATGATCCCGATATGGGTGGGAATGGCGATGGCGTGTTGCAGTATCAGGAGCTACAGATTGACCAAGATTTGGTGGTCTTGGCGACACCGGAAATTGCTGAGTTGCCGGCCACGGTGGTGGCGCTGGTTGCGGCAGGCGGTATGGCGGCGGCCTTAAGTACCGCCGATGGCCTGCTGATGGTGATTGCTTCGGCGGTGGCTCACGATATTTACCATCGCACGCTCAACCCGCGAGCTAGTTCGCGAGAGCGGCTACTCTTAGGCCGCTTGGCGATTCTGGCTGTGGCCATTTTGGCGGCTTTGACAGCGCTGCAACGGTTGGCGATCATTGTTCAATTAGTGGCATGGGCCTTCTCGTTTGCCGCTGCGACGATCTTTCCGGTGTTGGTCTTAGGCGTTTTCTGGCGGCGAGCGAATAGCCGCGGCGCGGTAGCCGGGATGCTGAGCGGTTTTCTTGTGACGGCTGGCTACATGGCGCTCACCTATGTTACGCCTGATTGGGCTGTCTTTGGTATCTCCAGTTCGGCAGCAGGCATTTTTGGTCTGCCGGTCAATTTTTTGGTGACGTGGCTGGTTAGTCGGTGTGGGCCGCCGCCCGATCCAGAGGTGTTGGCGCTCGTTGATTATGTGCGGCATCCGTAGCGGTGCTTTTCCAGTTCTCCTGCGAAGAGAGATGGAGAGCTGCAGGTTGCAGTCAGCAACAGATTAGTGGTGTTCCATCGAGCGTGCAGTGGCTGAGTAAGCTGCAACGAGGGCCAGCGGTGAGCAAAAGTGTCTATGTCACGCTTATTGTCAATAGAAGAGTTGATTTTACAAACTGATGCGAGTGGCGCTCCGGTGCGTTTAGAGTATGTGCGGGGGCATCCGCGCTGGGAAGCGTTGCCTTCAAGCCGGCATCAGAAAGCGTTGCGGTACATCGAGCGCTCGGTACGACCGGTAGATGCTCATCTGATGGGTTGTGCTTGTTTTACGCTGGCGGACGTATTAATCCGATTCCCCGATCCTGATCGATCACTCAAGCGTCCAGATTTAGCTATCTTTTGCACGGAACCGCCGGACAGCGATGAGGCGATTGACATGACTCCGGCAGCGGTGGTCGAGGTGCTCAGTCCCGGCTATGAAGATAAGGATCTCGGCCCTGATGGGGCGCCTTTCTACCTTACGTATGGTGTTCGCGATGTTGTTGTCTTCGATCCGAGGCGGAAAACGGCTGTCCATTTTCAAGCCGGATCGGCGCCGGTGACGTGGCAAGGGCCGGCTACGGTTGTGCTGGCCTGCGGTTGTCAGCTTGAGGTGCCGGGTTAAGAAAGAGTGGACTCGTTGTTTCCGCCACTCCCTACCGGATGAGGGCTGGGGTGCGGGAATGCCCCTGTTCCCCCTCCTCTTGGGGAGAGGGCTGGGGTGCGGGAATGCCCATCATTGCGGAGGGACAAACCCTGCTGCTCCTCCATCAGCCGCGTGCGGTGGTGGAACGGGGCGGTATGCATATCATCTTATGAGGGCGTTGTCGGTAGGTACACGTCTGGGCGGGACGCACTGCTGGGTATCTCTACAAGACTCGATCTTTGTTGACCGTATTCCCCTCTTTCAGCTACAATTCAACGTACAAATACGCCAAAGGTTAGGTCAGACGGAGGCCAATGATGACCACCGCGCCACGTTTGTTGTGGGAACCGCCGGCAGAATTGCGCGAAAACTGCACGATGCGCGCGTTTATGCGCTGGCTTGAGCAACGGTATGGATTGCACTTCACCGATTACGATAGTCTCTACCGCTGGTCGGTTGATGAATTGGAGGCGTTTTGGGGAGCGTTGTGGGAGTATTACCAGATTAAGGCACACGCTCCTTACACCACTGTGTTGTCGAGTCGCGAAATGCCGGGGGCGCGTTGGTTTACTGGCGCGCAGCTCAACTACGCAGAGCACGCCTTTCGCCATGCCACACCTGACCGCCCGGCAGTGATTGTCGCCTCGGAGCGGCAAGCGCCCACGCCGCTGAGTTGGGAAACGCTGCGCGCGCAGACAGCGGCGCTTGCGCAGACTCTACGCAATGCCGGGGTGGGGCCGGGTGATCGGGTGGTGGCGTATGTCCCTAATACGCCTCACGCCCTGATTGGATGTTTGGCGACAGCGAGCCTTGGTGCGATCTGGTCAAGCTGCTCGCCCGATTTTGGCAGCCCTAGCGTGATCGATCGCTTCAGTCAAATTGCACCAAAGGTGTTGATTGCGGTTGATGGCTACCAGTACGGCGGTAAGCCATTTGACCGCCGGGCCGAAGTGGCGGCGATTCAGACCGCGTTGCCCAGTGTCGAGCTGACCATCTTTATTTCGTACCTCGATCCGGCGGCTGAGCCAGATGGGTTGCGTGGCCCGCTGCTGCGTTGGGAAGAGGCGGTGCAAACACCGACTGAGTTGGTGTTTACGCCGGTTGAGTTTAATGCGCCGCTGTGGGTGCTCTATTCTTCCGGCACCACCGGTTTACCCAAGCCGATTGTGCATAGTCAAGGCGGGATTCTGCTCGAACACATCAAGTCGCTCGACCTCCATTTCGACATGCGGCCGGGTGATACCTTCTTTTGGTACACCACGACCGGCTGGATGATGTGGAACTTCTTGATCGGCGGCTTGTTGGTCGGCGCTATTCCGATTTTGTACGATGGCAGCCCGGCTTACCCTGATATGGGCGTATTGTGGCGGCTAGCCGAGCAGACCAAGATGCGCTATTTTGGCACCAGCGCCGGTTACATTACTGCGTTGATGAAGAGTGGGATTGAGCCGGGAGCGCAGTTTGATCTCAGCGCGATCAAATCAATCGGTTCAACCGGTTCGCCATTGCCGCCGGAAGGGTTTGAGTGGGTCTACGACCATATCAAGCGCGATGTGTGGTTGGTATCCTACAGCGGCGGCACCGACGTGTGCAGCGGCTTCGTTGGCGGCTGTCCGCTCTTGCCGGTGTATAGCGGTGAAATTCAGTGCCGCATTCTCGGTTGCAAGGCCGAGGCCTACGATACCGACGGGCACAGTGTGATTGGGGTGATGGGTGAATTGGTGATTACCGCGCCAATGCCCTCGATGCCGATCTATTTCTGGAACGATCCCGATAACGTTCGCTACAAGGCCAGTTACTTCGAGCAGTACCCCGGCGTCTGGCGGCACGGTGACTGGATCGTGATCAACGAGCGGGGCGGGATCGTGATCTATGGCCGTTCGGATAGCACGATCAACCGGCAAGGCATTCGCATGGGCACCAGCGAGATTTACCGCGCTGTCGAGACCATCCCCGAAGTGCTTGATAGTCTGGTAATCGATCTGGAAGGTCTCGGCGGGCGTTCGTATATGCCGCTATTTGTTGTCTTGCGCGAGGGGGCAACCCTCGACGATGCACTGCGGCAACGGATCAAGCAGGCGATCCGCAACGCGCTCTCGCCGCGCCATGTGCCCGACGACATCTTCCAGATTCCGTCGGTACCGCTAACACTTAGTGGCAAGAAGCTGGAGGTGCCGGTCAAAAAGATTCTGATGGGTGTGCCGGTTGAGCGGGCAGCCAATCCCGATTCGCTACGCAACCCTGAATCGCTCCAGTTTTTTGTCGATCTGGCGCGCGCATTGGCTGAGACGGTCAATCGCGGGAGCGGATGATCGATGCAGATGTAGGGTATGGCTTTGCGATACTAGTGTCCCCTCCCTCCCAGCCCCTCTCCCACTGGTGCGGGAGAGGGGCGCTACGGTCTCCCGCGTTCCGATGCCTGTCCCTCAATCCACGCGGCTCCCCCTCTCCCGCCGTCAGGTGAGCGAAAGGGCCGGGGGGTGAAGCAATCGCCAAGGCGCAACGTAAGCAAAGATACAGAGGCGCTTCACGCAAAGGCGTCAAGAGGTGGGGGAAAGCGCCACGCCCTATGGGTCATTGCGAGCTGTTATTCGCTTTAACGGACGTCGCCCTCTGTATGAGGAGGCTAATCTTTTCGAGCAAATCGCGTGAACGGTACGGTTTGGGTAGGAAGTCAGTATATTGGTTGATCGGCAGCGGTTGGCTGGTAATCTGTTCGGCATTGCCGCTCATCAGCAACACCGGCAGGCGCGGTGAGTGGCGGCGAATGGCTTCAAGGAGTTCTAACCCATTCATGCCGGGCATTGCCAGATCTATCAAGGCGATATCAATACTTATCGCTGATTCGCTCAATAGGGTAAAAGCGGTGCGCCCGTCAACCGCTTCGAGTGTCACCATACCGGCTCGTTCGAGGATGCGGCTGATGGTTCCACGCACTGCCGCATCGTCATCGACAATCAATGCAGTGCCGGTAAGGATGATAGGCGTTGTCGCCACCGCAGTCATCGTCGGAGTTGTTGTATTCGCGGCTGGCAGATACACGGTAAACGTCGATCCTAGCCCCGGCGTACTCTCGACCCGGATAGCGCCGTAATGGCGGCGCACAATGCCTTGCACAGCAGCCAGTCCTAGCCCGTGACCTTTCGGTTTAGTGCTGAAGAAGGGGTCGAAGATACGGCGCTGCGTCGCTTCGTCCATCCCGATTCCGGTATCGCTGACGGTGAGGGTGACGTATTTGCCCGCCGCAATGCTTGGTGTCAAGTTTAAGCGACGCAGATCGGTCGCGGTAAGTGTAGTCACGTTGGTGCTAATGGTAACCGTGCCGCTGCGCTCACCAATAGCTTCAATCGCATTGGTAAGCAGATTGAGCACGACTTGTCGGATCTGGCTGGCTTCGACTACAATCGCTGGCAAATCAGGCGCTAGATCGTAGGTAATCGTTACTTGGCCGCTGCGACTGGCCGGCAAGCGCAAGAGATTACCCATTTCGCGCACCAGCGCCGAGAGGTCAACGGATTCGAGCGAACGTTGGCCGCGGCCAGCGTATGCGAGCAATTGACTACACAATTCAGCGGCTCGTTGGGAAGCCTGATCGATAGCTGCGAGGTGGGGCTGCAATGCGTGGTTCGACGGCAGATCAAGCAAAGCAAGGCTGGTATGGCCCATAATACTGGTCAGCAGATTGTTAAAATCGTGGGCAATACCGCCGGCCAGCAAGCCAAGACTTTCGAGTTTTTGCGTTTGCAGCATCTGGGTCTCGATCCGACGCCGTTCTTGTTCAGCGTTAAAGCGTTCAATCGCTACTGCGAGCACATTGGCGACACTGTGCAGAAAGAAGATGGCCTCGGTATCCAACGGATGCTGCGCGTAAGCCAACAGCGCGCCGAACAGTCGCTCTTTCCCACGAATAGGCATACCGGCGCCATACATTGCCACATCGCCGATACGTTCAGCCAAGATTGGCGGCAACTGGTTCCAGCCGGGATGATCATTGGGCAGATCGCGGAACACCTCAGATGGCAACAGCTTCTCAGGCACATTGCCCCACTTTGCGCGTACATACGGTTGATGATCGAGATCGAGTTCAACCAGCTCAGTCCCGCTGAGGCGAAGGGTTTGCGCCGTTTGTGCCACAGCGGCGGCAAACAGGGTGTTAAGGTCAGTATTCGCTAGCGCTTCGCGAGCTAAGGTTGCCAACTGTTCTTGTCGCGCAGCGAGTTCGGCAAGACGCTCGTTGGCATGGCGCAATGGCGTCACATCTTGAAACGCGACGACGGCGCAGAGACCTTCAGGCAGCTCAATGAGCTCAGCCGCCAGTTGGGCAAAGCCGGAAGTGCGATCATTCCGCTGAAAACTAAACTCGACACCGCTGATCGTTCCCTGCTGTTCTAACGCTTCAGTGATAGCCGGCCAGCGCTCTGGCAACTGCGACCGGCTAAGCTTACGAATCGGTTGCTTAATAATCTGTTCGCTGCTCAACTCAAAAAACTCGCGGCAGGCCGCATTTGCATTCAGGATGAGTTCATCGTTGATCCGCACGATTAACATCGCAAACGGCGCCGAGTCGAAAAGCCGGGCTAGTTTCTCTTCCGAATCGCGGAGTTGCTTTTCAACAGTGCGTCGTTCATGAAGTTCTTTATCGGTTTCGCGTAATGACTGGCGAAAATGACTGATGAGCTGATCGATGATGTACGCCGAGAGTAAAAGATACAACGTATAGGTGACAGACCACGACAGTCGCGAGTGAGGGATCGGCAGCTGGGGTAACCAATCGGCAAGTAAAGTAAAGATGACGCCGGTAGCAATTGAAAGAATCGCGACGATCCATGCACCTCGTTGCCCGAATAGCATGCCGGCCATCACGACGACGGTGGGCAACGCTGCGAAAGCTGGCGCAAGAATACCGCCGCTGATCGTCGCTGAACCGATTAATATCAACCACAATGAACTAATGACGAGCAGACTTGCTTGCTCAACCTGTTGCTGGCGCAAGAGCCAGAATGCCGCAAGGAGCGCCGCTATCAGAGGCACGACAATAATCAGGCGCTGCGGCATGAGCGATGGGTCAATCGGGCTAAAGACAGTATAGCCTATGACGGAAAGGAGGGAGAGCCAGATTAGGAAGCGCAGTAATTTCGCGGTGTGTTGCCGTACCCGCTCAGTGCTTGGGGAGGATGGATCGGTGAAAGCAGCCATCGTTTGCTCCCGATTCGAACCTATCGTTAGATGAGATTCGCGCTGATCGTCGCCGATCCATCCATACTACATCCCAGTCATTACGTATCCTGATCGGATGACGTGCCAAGGCTATGGGCCAACGCCGTCCCGCTGAGCTGGATGATCGCCTCGCGCACCTCATCGGCGGCGGTTTGCCATGTCGCGCGCAGTTTCGGATGCGCTTTCAGATACAGCGGTTCGCCAAAACGCACGGTGACTTTGTAGGGGCGTGGAATGACCTTACCCTTTGGCATGACACGATTGGTACCGCCGACATAGGTCGGAATGACCGGCGTGCCGGGAAATTCGGCGATTAGGCGGCCCACACCGCTGCGGAAGGGGCCAATTTCACCGGTCTTGCTGCGCGTGCCTTCGGGGAAGAGCAAGAGGGCATAGCCCTCGCGCAGAGCGCGCGCAGCGTGGCGGAGCGGATCTTGGCCGCCGCGCCGGTCGCGGGCGATCGGAATGGCATTGAACAAAATGCGCGAGAGGAATTGCATGACCCCGCCTTGAAAGAAATAATCTTGCGCGGCGGCAGCGACGAAGCGAGGGCGTACTTCACGCGGCAAGACGGTATAAATGACGGCTGTGTCAGCATGGCTGGCATGATTTGAAGCAATAATGAAGGCACCCTCATGGGGAATGTGTTCAATCCCTTCAACTCGCGGCCGTACATAAAGCCGGACAAAGATCCGAAACAGGGCCGGCACGAAACGGGCCGCAACGTGGCGGCTGCGGTAGAGACTCATAACTTTTTCCCTACGATTATGACACCCGCCAGAATAGCAAAGCGGCGAGATATGCTGCAATAAAATCGGTGACTCTTCATCTATGCGGTATTATACTGTGCTGCGCCTCGCTTGGGGAGGGGATGGCTTCCTTTTCATCAATAGTTGGATCCGAAACCGTTTGACCGTAGCGCCGCACGGGATACGGCGCTACGGTATGCTTGCCCAAGACAGGTGCCCACTGCCCTACGAAGCCGTTTGTAACTGTTCGATCGCCTTAGCATCGTACCGTAAAATCGGCTGGCGAGCGGCACGCACTTCATCCAACCGTCGCACCGGCGCTTTGGTCGGTGCAGTGTGCAGCACCTCTGGCGTCTCAACCGCTTCGCCGGCGATCTGGCGCATCGTGGCGATGAAGCGATCGAGCGTCTGCTTACTCTCAGTTTCGGTTGGCTCGATCATCAACGCTTCCGGCACGATCAGCGGGAAGTAGATCGTTGGCGGGTGGAAGCCATAGTCGATCAGCCGCTTGGCAATATCAAGCGTGCGCACATCTTTGGGTGCGCCGGCAATTTGGCCGCGTAATACGACTTCGTGCATGCAGATACGATCGATCGCCTGCGGATAGATATCCTTCAGCATAACCCGCACATAGTTGGCATTCAGCACCGCAGCTTCGCTGACGGCGCGCAATCCAGCGGCTCCCATCGAGCGGATGTAGGTCCATGCCCGCACCAGCATACCGAAGTTGCCGTGGAAAGACTTCATACGGCCAATGCTCTTCTCGGGGGTGAAGAACTCGTATTTGCCATCGTCGCGCCGGCGCACACGCGGGCCGGGCAGGTATGGCGCAAGCTCGGCAGTGCAACCAACTGCACCCGAACCGGGGCCACCGCCGCCGTGCGGGGTGGTGAAGGTCTTGTGCAGGTTGTAGTGCATGAAGTCAAACCCCAACTCACCCGGCTTGGCGATGCCGAGGATGGCATTGAAATTGGCGCCGTCGCCGTACATTAGGCCGCCGGCCTCGTGAACGAGGCGGCAGATTTCAACAATGTGCTCTTCAAACAACCCCAGTGTGTTAGGGTTCGTGAGCATCATGCCGGCGGTGCGCGGTGAGAGTTTGGCTTTGAGATCGTCGAGGTCAACATTACCGCGCGCATCGCTCTTTAGTTCGATCACCTTCAAGCCAACCATTGCCGCTGTCGCCGGGTTGGTGCCGTGAGCCGAGTCGGGTACCAACACTTCGGTGCGCTGGGTATCGCCGCGATCGTGATGATACGCGCGGAAGACCAGAATGCCGGTCAGTTCGCCTTGCGCGCCGGCAGCGGGTTGCAGGCTAACCGCATCGAAGCCGCTGATCTCGCCAAGGTAGGTCTGCAATTCATACATCAGTTGCAGGGCGCCTTGGCTCAATGATTCATCTTGCAGCGGGTGCGCGGCGGCAAAGCCGGGCAAGCGGGCGGCTTCTTCGTGCAGCTTGGGATTATACTTCATCGTACATGACCCCAGCGGGTAGAAGCCGGTATCGATCGAGTAGTTGCGCTGGCTGATACGGGTAAAATGGCGAATGACTTCCGGCTCGGTCAATTCGGGAAAGCCGGCCAAGTCATCTTGGCGCAACAACTCGGCGGGCAGCGGCGTGGTTTCAACGCCGGCAGCCGGCAGATTAGCGCCGATTTTGCCCGGTTGCGAGTAGGTAAAAATAGGCGGTTCTTCGTTATTCATTGCTCTGCACTCCATGGATTGGTTCATTAGGGGTGGCAATCACCGGCGGCGTATGCACCTGATCAAGTTGATCAGCGATGGCAAGCGCGAGATCGGCCCGCTCGCGTTCAAGCAAGAGGACCAGCCGGTAGGTCAAGAGGGCAAACTCGCGCACCTGATCGTACCGACGGTCAGTCGTTTCGTCGTAGGCCACGCCATAACCGGTGCGTAGGCCAAAATAGTCAGGATCGGCGAAGTTGAGGTGGAGGGTGGCGTGATCCCATGCCGGACGCCATGTTTGGGCAAAGCCCCAACCGACCACACCAACCAGCCGCCAGTCGCGTTCCCGCCGGCGGACGATAATCCGGCGCGGGTGTAAGTCGCCGTGGACGAGGCAGGCCGGGCGGCCAGTGGTCGTAATCCAACTGGCGAGACGGCCTTGCAGCCATTCGCTCTGTTCGGCAGTGAGGCTGCCTTGCGCTACTGCGTCAGCCGCTGCCGCTGCTACCCGCTCGCGCAGGTAGGCGACATCAGCGGCAAGCATAGCCGGTTGTTCGGCAGGAGTTGGCAAGGCTTCGGCGCGCAACTGGCCGTAATACGAGGCCAGATAGCTATGCACGCGCGCCATGACGCGCGCCAGTGCCTGCCCAATGGCAAAGCGTGATTCTTCGTCGATGGCAGTGATGATCTCGGACAGCGGCGTGCCGGCAAGGTAGCTCAAGGCCAGCGCCGGCGGGTCATCGCCACTGGCCGCAGCTTCACCGACCACGCTCGGCAGCGGCAAATCGATCTCGGCTTGCAGCGCACGTAGTGCGAGCGCCTCGGTACGTAGCGCTTCGCCGGCCCAGCGATCGACGCCAGCCGGCAGACGGAGCACAATCTGCCGGTCGTTGAGCGTGACCAGCAGGCTCCGCGCGCCAAGCGGTGCAGCATCACGCACCTGCGCCCCCGGTAGGATGCGGGTGACTATGCGCTCGATCTGATTGGGTGAGACTGCCTCGATCATCGGGTTGACCTGAATTGATGTTGCCCCCTCCCAGCCCACCTCACTAGGGGGGCGGCCTGTGACCCACTTCGTCATATAGCGGCTAATACTTCCACCAGCCGGTTAATCTCGGCTGGCGTATTCATTTCCGTGACGGCTACCAGCATCGCGTCACCGAGTTGTGGCTCATCGGCGCTGAGGTCGTAGCCGCCGATGATACCCTGCTCGCGCAATGCCGCATTGATTTCAGCCACCGGTCGCGGGCACTGCACCACAAATTCGCGGAAGAAGGGCTGATCAGCGAGCACGCGATAGCCGGGCAGAGCGTTAATCCGCTTGGCAGCGTAGTGGGCGCGCTGGTAGGTAACTTCAGCCACCATCCGCATGCCGCGCTTGCCCATCAGCGACATGTACACTGCCGACGCGAGCGCCATCAAGCCCTGATTGGTGCAGATGTTGCTCGTCGCCCGTTCGCGGCGAATGTCTTGCTCGCGAGCGCGCAGGGTAAGGACATAGGCCATGCGGCCATCAATATCTTTCGTCACGCCGACGATACGCCCAGCGATCTTATGCACATACTTCTGGCGAGTGGTAAAGATGCCGAGGTACGGGCCACCGAAGGCCAAGCCCAAGCCAAGCGACTGCCCCTCGCCGGTGGCGATGTCGGCCCCAGCTTCGGCAGGGGTTTGGAACAAGCCGAGCGCGATTGGGTCGAAATGAACCGCGAGCAACGCACCGCGAGCCTGCACCTGTGCGCCGAGACCACGTAAATCGTGCAACCGGCCCAGAAAATCAGGGTTCTGCACAATGAGCAGCGCGGTCTGATCATCAACGCGTGCTAACGCATCGGCAATCGACGATCCCGGCGTCTCGTCACCGACAATCTCAACATCGAGCCCTTGCAGGTAGGTGCGCAATACAGCCCGATATTGGGGATGAACGCCGCGCGCTACCACGATCTTGCGCCGGTTGCGCAAAACGTTAAGCGCCATAATTGCCGCCTCGGCTAACGCGGTCGCGCCATCGTAATGCGAAGCGTTCGCGATCTCCATGCCGGTCAGGGCGCAGATAAGACTCTGATACTCGAAAATGGCCTGCAAGGTACCTTGGCTGATTTCCGGCTGGTATGGGGTGTACGCAGTGTAAAACTCGCCGCGGCGCAGAATCTGGTCAACTGCCGCCGGTACAAAATGGTTGTACGTGCCTGCACCCAAAAAGATGCTATACCGGCGGGCATGGGCGTTCAACTCGCTCAACCGGTTCAGCTCCGCCATCAGCTCCGGTTCCGACAATGGCGGTGGCAGATCGAGCGGCGGGAAACGATGGCTGGCCGGCACATCAACAAACAGGTCTTCAATGCGCTCAACTCCAATTGCTTTGAGCATTTCTTGCCGGTCGGCATCGGTAATCGGAATATAGTGAGTCATGCGTAGTTCCATCTAGACTATCGGTATCCCAGCGGTTGCGTTGTTGTTCGGTTGCGCCCCTCCCGGCAATGTTTTAGCGCTATAGCAGGGGCGCTGCGCACCCGCGCAATGACGTTCGCCATCTGCCTAATGATCGATCTCGGCTACCAACGCAGCATACGCCTCGGCATCGAGCAATTCCTCGCTCTCGCCGGTTGGTCGCACCCGCAGCATCCAACCTTTGCCGTAGGGATCGTTGTTAATCGGTGACTGATCGCTCTCAAGATCTGTATTAACTGCCACTACCTCGCCACTGACCGGCGCATAGAGATCCGAGCTTGCCTTGACCGACTCGACTACGCCGAAGCTTTCGCCGGCAGTGACGGTTGCGCCGACGGCGGGCAATTCTACGTAGACCACATCGCCAAGCGCGTGCTGGGCATAGTCAGTGATCCCGATCACCACCTCATCACCTTCGTAGCGCACCCACTCGTGGGTTTTGCTGTACCGCAGATCGGACGGAGTGTTGTAAGCCATGTCGAACTCCTCTAGCGCTTGTAGCGCGGCTTATAGAAGGGCATCTTCACGACGCGCGCGCGAACGGGTCGCTCGCGCACGATAACATCAAACTCACTACCTTCGCTGCTGAGATCGGTGGGTACGTAGGCCATACCGAGCGGGCGGCCAAGGGTTGGCGAAGGCATTCCACTCGTGACAAACCCTACCGGTTCGCCGGTAATGCGTCTGATTTGATAACCACCACGGGCAATCCCCTTGCCGACCATCTCGAACCCGACCAGACGACGGGTGACACCGGCCTGCCTAATCGCCTGCAATGCTTCGCGTCCGATAAAATCACCTTTGTCGAGCTTCACCACCCAACCGAGGCGAGCTTCGTAGGGGTTAATCGTTTCGTCAATCTCATGGCCATAGAGGGCAAGACACGCCTCAAAGCGCAGACTATCGCGCGCACCGAGACCGCAGGCTTGCACCGCATTGCCACCGAGTGCCAGCAGACCGTACCAGAATCGTTCGGCATGCACTGCCTCGAAAAAAATCTCGAAGCCGTCTTCGCCGGTGTAGCCGGTACGAGCGATCAGGGCATTGTGGCCGAAGATAGTGGTCATTGCCACCCCGTGAAACGGGAGCGAGCCAATCTCAGTCGTGGTTGAGTCCTCTGCGGTGGCGAGCAGGTGTTCGGCGTGTGGCCCTTGGAGCGCGAGCATTGCCCAGCGCTCAGAACGATCTTCAATTTCAACTTCAAACCCGGTGGTATGCTGCTGGAACCAATCCCAATCTTTCGCGCGATTAGCGGCGTTAACTACCACCATAAATTCATCGGGCAGATGGTAGATAAAAACATCATCAACAATCCCACCGTTGGGCCGGCAGAGCAGACCATAGTTGGCGTGGCCGAGCGGAATGGCGCTGACATCACACGTCACCATGCGTTGGAGGAACGCTTCGGCATTGGGGCCGCGCACCATAAACCGGCCCATGTGGCTGATATCGAACAACCCGGCCCGGTTGCGCACGGCATGGTGTTCTTCGATGATGCCGCGATATTGTACCGGCATTTCCCAGCCGCCAAATTCGACCATGCGCGCGCCCATAGCGAGGTGCGCGTCGTAGAAAGGAGTTCGTTTCAGCATACACTTTCCCGTTGGTTATGAACGGTCTTCTTCCAAACCGGCGCGCACCCGGCGCAGCAGTTCTCGGCAAGCGATGGCGTGGCGCGCCAATGCTTCATCACCACCGGCGCGCGCTTCGGCGGCAAATTCCCACAATGCCTGTTCGGCAGTTTCGCTCAGCAGCAGCGGGTATTGATCGAGTACGTGTGCTATCGCGTCTTCGTCATCGGCCACTAACAGCGCCTCGATAGCCGTCTCTAAATCAGCGGCGGGGGCTAGCGTAGCGCGGAACGTTGCCAGCATTGATCGGCGTGCCTCGATCAGTTGGGCTAGCCGCTCGGTATCACTGGCGAGCGCCGTCTCTATTTCAACCGCGAGTAACTCATCGATTTCGGGTCGCAACAGCAACGGGTAGCGCGCGATAGCCTGTTCGAGTTCGGCGTCACTGTGTGCATTCAACAGGGCTTGCAACGCTTCTGGCGGAATGGCAGTGAGCCGTTCGGAAGCGGTATGACGGCTCATTCCGGCCAGCAGATCGCGCGCATTGCGCAGTCCCTGCGCAATCTCAGCTTCGCCTTGCGCGGTGGCGACTTCGGCCAATTGGGTGAGGGTCACAATGGTCGCTGGTTCAAGCAGTTCAGGATGCTTAGCCAGTGCCTGTTCGAGATCGGCAGCGGTATCGGCGGCTAGGAGGGCTTCGACTGCGGCTAGCAACGGCGGTGGTTCGTCGCTTAGCGGCGCAGGTGGTGATGGCGGCGAAGCTGGCCCACGCCGACGGGCATCGAGCCGGCGCAGCAGGTGGGCCAACCCGCTCATATCTTGGGCGATGTCAACATCGGCTAAATAGGGCCGCCGCTGCTCGATATCAATCGAACCGACCAGCAAGGCGTGCAGCTCGCGGGCTTGCTCGCGAATCTCGTGATCAGCCGCGCCGGGAGCGGGCGCAAACAACACCCGGCGGGCTTGGGCATCGTGATACAGCAACGGCGCGCCTGCCGGCCCACGCGCTCCGCAGTGCGGGCAGGTGACGATGTTGACCTCTTCGCGGCGCAGCGCCGCTGCCGTTTCCGGCTCCTCATCGGCGTCGATAATCAACCAAATCTCGGCGCTAAAATCATTGCCGCAATGCGGACACGTCAATGGCGCCTGCTCGCGGTACGAGATGGGCATACGTTCTTGCAACCTTGCCGATCGGCGAATTCGTTTCCTCCGCTGTATTGTACCATCAGTAGCCGTTCTGCATTGCGTTATTGTGAGGCTCTAAACGCGCAGGCGCAAAGCGCGCAAAGCCGCAGATGGGTTTAACGCGCAGGCGTGTAGAGGTTGCAAAGGGCGCGGGAGATGGTTTCGGGTGCTGCGCGCCCTTGCAATGACAAACAGGCGTGTACGAGGTAAAGGAACGCGGGTACACATCCTCCCCGGATGGGCATAGCCTCACTGTCCTGACCTGACTTCAACGACGTTCAGATGGTAGCGGTTGGTACATTCCGGCCCGGCCCCGATCAAGCGTAACTCGATCGTGTACCGTCCGGGGTGAAGGGGGGTGAGGCGCAGGTGATCGATCTCGATAGCGAGCGAGTCGGCGGGCAGATCGAGGTAGCGCACGACAGTGGCCAATTCAGCGTCAGTGGGATCGCGCATCGTAATAGTGACTTGCGCGCCTGCCAATGGTTGGCGGGCATCGTTGACGGCGTAGATTGGCAAATCAATCACTTCGCCAATAACGAAGTCGCGCGGTTCGATCAGAGTAAAGGCATATTGGGGGCGAAAGCAATCGCGCAGAGCGTAATACGAACGCTTGGGCACTCGCCAATAATCGATCACGCTCCACAGGACGGCTGGATAGGGATCGACAAAGAGAAACGCAATGATCCCGCCGGTCGGACGATATTTGTGGTAACGCAAGCGATCGACGTAAAAGCGGTTGAGTTCAGCTTGATAGTTCTGCGACATCTCGATGACTTCGGCCAGTGAGGCGGCTTGCCGCCACGGATACCACGCTGACATAATGTCAGCCTGCAACCCGTGCCGTTCAACGAGGCGGGCTACGGCTGCGTCATCGAGCGGGTCGGGCATGAAGCGTAAACTGCTTTCAAGGTTGGGAAAACTCTGTGCGCCGAATTCGGTCACAAAGCGCAGATTGCTGGGGAAGCGGGCGCGCACCGTTTCGCCAAACGCCAACGTGCCGTAGGTGCGGTACCAGCCAAAGTAGGCATGAGCGTCGGTGCCAGTGCGCACGTAGGGCACATCTGGCTCACCCGATGAACGGATCACAGGGCGAGTTGGGTCTTCTGCTTCGACGATCTGCTTCAACTGCACATCCATCACGTCGCGGTTCCAGCTGAAAATGAACGCCGACTGGTAGGTGCGCAGCCGGGCGCCCAACGACTCATCAGCAGTGTCTTCGAGATGAATCGCCTCGTTGTGCATGCACCAGATCGCGATGCTGGGATGGTTCCCGAGCAAGCGTACCATGGCTCGCGCCTGATGGCGAGCTGCCGGCAACACCTCAGGGCGATAGATCCACTGGAGCGGAAAATCCTGCCAGAGCAAGATTCCGGCGGCGTCGGCGGCGGCGTAGAAGGCCGGATGGTCGATATGGGCATGGACACGCAGCATATTCATATGGCAATCACGGGCCAAGGCGAGATCGCGGTCGGCCCGTTCGCGATTCATGGTCGCGATGCGCATATCGCCGGGAGGGTAATTATTGCCTTTAGCAAGGAATCGCTCGCCGTTCAGATGCGGAATCCAGTCGCGCAGCTCGAAGGTGCGCACGCCATAAGCGAACGACTGCTCATCGCTGAGAGTATCATCAAGCCATATCCGCACCGTGACCTGATAGAGGTCAGGCTGACCAAGATCGTGCGTCCACCAGCGCCGCGGCTCGCGCAGCTTCAGCAAGCCCTGCACCGTCTGCGCGCCGCCGCGCAATCGCCGTTGCACGGTGAAGACCTGCGTTTCACCGTGAAAGGTCAGCGGAGCAAAGATGATTTCGCTGCGAATTGCTACAGCCTGTGCGGCATCAAGATCAAGGGCAAAGCGTAACTGGGCCAGCCGGGCATCGCAATGCTCGGTGCGCAGGCGGGCAGCGTGCAACCGCACCGGCCCGCTGCGGTGTAACTCAACCGGCAGCCAAATCCCACCCGGATTGGCGTGCGGATCGAAGCAATCCCAATGGGAAAAGACGCCGGTAATCATGCGCTTGCCGATTTTATTGTGCTCGTCGGGACAGTCAAGTTCGATAATCAGAGTATTCTGAGGTTTTAAAAGCGTCGTCACCTCGTGCTCGGTCGGCTCGAAATAGCCTTCGTGCGCGCCAAGATCGACCCCATTGAAGTACGTGTGTCGGTAATAGAATGCGCCGTTGATCCGCAACCAACGTCGTTCGTCGGGAAGCTGATCGGGTGAGGAAGGGTTCACGAAGCGACAGCGATAAACCACCTTGCCGCTGTGCGTTTCGAGACCGGGCAATTGCTGCCAATGGGCCGGCACAATTGCCGGCAGCCAGCCCTGATCATGACGCGGGTAAATGCCTTGGGAAAATTCGGTAAGTGGGCGAATGTGCCAGCCATCACTTAATGTATGTAGATGCATAAGCGGGAAGATGGATTGCAAACGCTTGCGGCTACCGCAATGGATGAACCGGATCAAAATCGTGTAATGCTGCCAATACTTGTTTATACGTTGCGATGCGCTGTCGGCGCAATGCTGGCCGATGACCAAGTGCCAGCTTAAGCGTCTCGATACTCAGCTCATACTGATAGCCCAGCCAGATCAGTCGGCGCAGCAGCAGTGTTAACGGCCAACCGTACCACATCCGCGCCAGCAGTAAGCGGCTTTGCTGAAAGTGGCAGTGGCGTCCTACCGGCATTTGTTCACTACTCTTCCCTTCGTGATGGATCACCACTGCTTCGGGTAGGTACCAGATCTGACTCTCGACTTCAACCTTCTCGCGCCGAGCATGAGTTGGCGGTGGCGGAGCCGGCTGGCGCCATTGTAACCGCCACTGCCATTCCAACTCTTCACTATACATAAAGAAGCGCTCATCGAGCAAGCCAGCTTGGCGGATAGCGGCGGTGCGCACGAGCAATGCTGCGCCGACCAGCCAACCTACTCGCTGCACGCGATCATCTGGCCGGTCAGCGCAGTGATAGTGGCGCACCCACGGGTTTTGGGGCCAGAGGCGTTCCCACGGCGTACTCTCCCAGACCATCGTGAGCAGGGTGGGGAAGCGGCGGCGCGACGATTGGAGACTACCGTCGTTGTAGAGTAAGCGCGGGCCAACCGCGATCGCGGCTGGATGAGATTGCAGAAAAGCGACCAATTGCGGGATCGCATCGGCCACCGGCTCGGTATCGGGGTTCAGCAAGAGGACAAACTCAGGGCCGCCATCAGGCCGTTGCAATAACCGGCGCAAGGCCAGATTATTGCCAGCGGTAAAGCCGAGATTTGCGCCGGCTTCGATTACTTGCACATCGGGAAATTCGCTGCGTACCATTGCCGGCGTGCCATCGTGGCTATCGTTGTCAACTACAATAATCTCGGCAGTGAGATCGCTAGCCGCTAGCGAGGCCTTGACGGCGGTGAGGCAGCGGCGGAGCAGATCTTTAACGTTCCACGAGACGATGACGATAGCAAGCATAGTTGTCTATAGTTGGTACAGAGTGAGGTGTGCGCATATTCATTCGGAAACACAAAGATAATGGGGGAAGTAGCAAAGCGCATTGAGGCGTACTCATCACTCCTCTGGAGAATACGCAAAGGTCAAACAGTGGGCCTTAACCCGTACTCGTAATGTATCATAGCATGTTTTAGACCATTGCAGGGGTCGGCCATGCGGGGGTCGGCCGCAGGGGTCGGCCATGTAGGGGTCGGCCTTGTGCCGACCTTGTGCCGACCCCTACGATTGCCTGCCCCTACCGATCTTGTGCCTGCCCATGCGTACCCTGTTGGAGGTAGGCATAGGGCCAATGTCGATGTTTTTGACAGATCAGGGTTCATTCCTTATCATACATAATGCGTCTTATTTGCGCCACGCTGCGTAGAGCTTTTCCCCATACCCGTACTCTGTTTTGCTGCTTTCGTTGTTGATGACCGGAGCTGTGCTATGCATCACGATATTTCACTGTTGGCAAATCTCGCGATCGCGCTGGTAGTAGCGTTCATCGGCGGGGTGCTAGCCCGGCAGCTCGGTCTACCGACAATTGTTGGGTATCTCGTAGCCGGCATGGCAATTGGCCCGTTTACACCGGGTTTTGTCGGCGATGTCGAGGATATTAGCCAACTTGCCGAAATTGGTGTGATCTTTTTAATGTTTGGGGTTGGTTTGCACTTCTCACTCAAGGATTTGTGGGCCGTGCGTCAAGTAGCCTTACCCGGCGCTATTCTCCAAATGTCAATCTCGACCACTCTTGGCTTTTTGCTCAGCCAATGGTGGGAGTGGTCGGTTGTTTCGGGCTTGCTCCTCGGCTTGTCAATCTCGATTGCAAGCACTGTTGTGCTGCTGCGTGGCCTTATGGATAACGGCATGCTGAACACGAGTGCTGGACGGATTGCGGTAGGCTGGCTAGTATTAGAAGACATAGCAACTGTTCTGATTCTAGTCTTGCTCCCCATCATGTTTGGCAGCCAGAGCGAGCAATCGCTGCTTGTCGGTGCCTTTTCACTGCTTAAAGCGGTGCTCTTCGTCGTGGTGATGCTGTTTGCTGGACGGCGGCTCTTGCCCAAATTGCTTGACGTTATCGCCGGTACTCGCTCACGTGAGTTGTTTATTCTGGCGGCAATAGCGATTGCATTGGGTACTGCCTTTGGAGCAGCGGTCTTTTTCGATGTTTCGCTCGCACTCGGTGCGTTTCTCGCTGGTGTGGTGCTGAGCGAGTCACAGTTTAGTCACCAGATCGGCGATGATGTGTTACCTTTCCGTGAAACCTTTGCCGTCATCTTTTTTGTCTCGGTCGGCATGATCGTCAATCCGCTTTATCTTTGGGCAAACGCCGGTCAAGTGTTGGCATTGACAGCCTTGATTGTGTTTGGCAAAGCGTTGATTACTCAACTGCTTGGTTTCCTTTTACCGGCTAGCGGACGCACAATGTTAGTTGTTGCTGCCGGCCTCAGCCAAATTGGCGAGTTTTCGTTTATCTTGGGTAGCACTGGTATGGCCTTGGGCCTGCTCAATCAAGAGCAATACTCGCTCATTTTGGCTGGCGCACTGCTCTCAATTATGGTAAATCCGTTCATGTTCCGCTTAATCAAGCCAATCGAGCAGATGATGCAGCGCATTTCCCCCCGACTTTGGGACTGGTTCGACCGTCATCCGTTGGCATCGTCTGATCTCGTTCTGCCGCACGAAGGTCACGTCGTTGTAGTTGGCTATGGCCGCGTCGGCCAACACATCGTGACCGTACTTGAGCGACTGGGGATTCCACGGTTAGTCATCGAGATCGACTCGGGGCGAGCAGCCGAGTTCAACGCGAACGGTGTACCGACGCTTTTCGGCGATGCGGCGAATTCAGACGTGTTGATGCATGCTGGGCTAGAGCGCGCACGGGCCCTCGTGGTCACGTTGCCTGATGAGACGGCAACCGAGTTGGTGGTAGCGGCAGCACGCAAAATTGCGCCTAATTTGCCCATTATCGCTCGTGCTGCTACCACCAAAGGCGTTGGTCGCTTGATCAACCTTGGCGCGCGCGATGTGATCCACCCCGAATTAGAAGGCGGGCTGGAGGTGATGCGCCATACGTTGCTCTGCTTGGGGTATCCGGCTACCCAAGTGCAAGGTTATACTGACGCGGTGCGGCGCGATGAGTACGATTTCACAGTCTCGACGCCAGCCGAACATCAGGCGCTCGATCAGATGGTGCGGGCCGCACGCGGGATCGAGATTGCGTGGCGAATGGTTGGCGAGCACAGTTCCATCGTTGGTCAAACCCTCGCCGAAGCGAATATTCGTGCCCGCACCGGTGCGTCGGTGATTGCAATAATCCGCAACCAACAACTGATCGCGAATCCCAAATCGAGTACGGTGTTTCAGGCTGGCGATCTGGTCGGTCTGATTGGTGAAAGCGAGCAAATTGCGGCGGCTGAGCAGTTGATTAGCGGCGTGGCGCTCGCGCGCGAGCCGGCGTTGGCAGGGTAAGAGACGTTGCATTGCAACGTCTCTACCGCAATCATTCATATACCAGCTCTACCGCGCCGCTGCGGCTCTGCTCGACGAACAACAGTAGCTCGTTGTGCGCAGCCAGCCACGAGATAGGCAGTTTGTACTCTTCTTGTGGCCCAATTTGCCAGAAACGGCCGCAGTTTTGACCATTGAGCCAGATTTGGCCTTTATCGAGGGTACCGGGACGCAATGCGAGGCGGTTGATGGTAGCCGGGAGATCGGCGCGGGCGAAGACCGCTTGCACAAAGGCTGGGCCGGCAGGTGGGGCCGGTTGATCGCTGACGGTCACGCCGGCGCGGAAGCTCCAGTGGGCCGGTAACGGTTGGTTGGCGTCGTAGCTAATCAGGGTCGCCCGCCATGGCGCGCCAGCGTAGTTGAGAATCTGCAAGGCGAGGGTGTTGATCCCCGGCTGTAGGAGATCAGTGATGTCAGCCTCAATCAACCCGCCGCTACGATGGCGGCTAAACCGCTCGACGGCGACGCCATTGACAAAGAACGCGCCGGAGTTGCGGTCGCCGGTGATATGCACCCGGTAGCGTCGCCCGGCCTGCACCTCGATCGGACGGATCAGCCAGACCATCGGCCCCGTCCACGCAAACCGGCTCAGGTGAACGTTCTCGGCATCGGGCCGCGCGGCCCACGGCTTGATGTTAGCAACCGCTTCACCGGCAAATTGCACCTCTTGCCAATAGGCATACCAGCCTGTCGAGATGTCTACTTGATTACCATCGAGATACAAGGGGGCAAGTAAACCCTTCCGTTCCCCCAGATTCAGACCATAATTAAACCGGCCCAGATTATCGACTAACAGGCGCAGATCGTGGCGGCCAGCCGGTAGGTCGAGGGCAAACGTGTAGCGCGGGCCGGTTGGGTGTAGACCCAGTACGCCGGCGAATTCGCCATTGATCAGTACCAACGCGCGGTCGCGGAGTGCTGGCGCTGCGAGCGTCGTCTTTAATGGCGCGTTAAGCTCAAGCTCAGCGCGATACCAGCCATAACCGTAGGGACAACCGAGCTGTTCGAGCGGTGCGGGCGTAGCGATTGGTTGCCAGCCGGTGTCGTCAGTCGCCTCTACCACCGCGAACGCGCGTGCGGTGAGGATGGTGCGGCGCGGTTGGGCGGGTAGCGGCAAAGGCTGGCTGCCGTAGCGTTCGGCCAGTGCTTGTGGCAACAGCTCGATCAAGAGGGCATGATCTTCCCATGCCACCTCGATCCGGCGACCCTCAGCCGTAATCCAGTAATCGATCCGCAAGACCTGCTCGCGCATCACCACCCGCGCTGCTAAGCCAGCATCATCGGCGTGGATACCAATCGGCGGCGAAGGCAGCCGCAACAGTAACGTGCCCTGTTCACCTTCGCGACCATAGATCGCAAGCGTCCCTTGATCGGGCCAATAACCGAGTACGCGACCGGTATGGCCGACGATGGTGATCCCACTCTCGCCGAGGGGCAGATTGGCAAAGATCGGGCGCATGCTGGTTGGTTCCACTTCAACGCTCAGATGCTCCCCCGAAGGCAAGAACACCTCGTAGGTCGTTGCTTCAAGGCCGGGGTTAACGAGAAACGTAGCGCAGAACTCACGCCACGCCGGTGGTGCGGTTGGGCCGGCGGATACTGTGCGGTAGGGCTGCACGCCGCCCTCGCTTCGGCCAGCAATTGCCGCCGACGGAATTACTGTCATCCCACCGGGCATGGCATCGGCCAGCACTGCCGACAACGTCGCCCCGAAGCAGCTCAGAAAGAGATGATGGCGGCGAGCGACTAGCGCCTTCGCAGTCAAGCGGCCATATTCATCGACCGGCGCGTCATAATCGTAACTGGTGGTCATGTGGATCAAATCGCCGCCGACGGTGCGCCCGCCCCAATAGCCGAAGTTGGTGCCGCCGGCCCACATCCAATGGCTGAAGCCGGCGCATCCCACTGCCGTCAGTTGATGTAACGTCATATCGAGCTTGGCCGCCGTCTTGCGCGTTTGGCGCTGACCACCCCAATGATCAAACCAACCACTCCACAATTCAGAGACGATCATAGGATTATCCGGCCAAATCTGGCGCGTCTGCACCAACTTCTCGGCAATCCCGCTCCAGCCGTTGCGAAACTCTGAGTAGCCGGGGGTGGCTCCCATACACGTATACTGCGGCACCTCGATGCCGCGTTCGAGCGCAGCGCTGGCCAGCGTTAACTGGTGCTCATCAGCGCCGTACACCCCTGACGCCCAGTGCTCATTCTCAATCTGACAGAGGATGATCGGGCCGCCACGGGTATGCTGGCGTGGAACGAGGATCGGCATCAGGGTGTCGAACCAGCGCAGCACTGCGCTGAGAAATGCCGGATCGTTGGTACGGAGACGCAAATCACCGTTAGCGGTTAACCATGCCGGCAAGCCGCCATTTTCCCACTCGGCGCAGATGTACGGGCCGGGACGCACAATCGCTTTCAAGCCAAGCTCGTGGCAGAGGTCGAGGAACGCACCCAGATCGGCTTCGTCGCTAAAATCGAACACGCCCGGTTGCGGCTCGTGGCGGTTCCATGGAATGACCGTATCAATCGTGTTGAGACCGGCCCAGCGCGCCTGTTCGAGCAGCGGGCGCCATTCGGCGCGCGGCCAGCGGAAGTAGTGAATACATCCAGAGAGGAGATAGAAGGGTTGGCCGTCAAGTTCGATCCCGTTGCGGCCAACGGTAACACTGGCGCTCATGGCTAACCTCGCTTATCACCCTGCGCCCGCCTTTGGCGCAGTACACCTTAATCATGACATAGACGGGTGGAACTGTCGAATACAAACATTGTGCAAAGAAGCGCACAAAACTGCTCGATTCACCTAGCAAACGCCAAGCGTGTTATCAAACCTTATCACTAGTTGCTCATATCGTATCTGCATGGTTCGTGCTCTCGTGTTCACACGACGCTAAAACGGTGCGCAAAGTGATTGCGTTGAGGGTCCTCGTGCGTTCATAATAAAGGTATACGGTCATTTCGCGCCTAAGCTGCTGGGTGATTGGCGCATCAAGCGATTGGGGATCGGATGCAACGATCACTACGGTTTGGTTTAGCCGCCCTCGGGCTGGCACTCCTTTTCGGTCTTGCCATTGTGATGCTTTTCGTCTTCTGGCAATTGCTATCATCAGTCACTGATGAGCAGGCCGATACTCGCCAAACAATGGCAACGGTAACTGCGGTACCACCGGCACACATCTGGGAGTCCGGTGGGTATCTTTCGACGGTCTCTACGCCCGGTGGTCGGTTAGCGGTAGCAAGCAGTTATCAGACCATCACCCTCTGCTTTCCAGATCACCAACTGCTCACCTCTTTGCCTACCGGCGGCTATCTGGCCGTGCGTCCCGATAGTTCATTATTAGCGGTCGGGCAGTGTGGCGCTGTCAGGGATTTGACCAGCGGCAAAGTGTACGCGTACCTTGTTTGCTGGTTGCCGCCTGAAGAGTGGACAGAGATGTGGCTAGTGTTTTCGCCCGATGGTCACACCTCGGCCTTAACCAGAGCACACCCTGACGACGATCTCGAAGTTCAGCTTTGGAATGGAGCGAACCAGCGCCAACTATGGTCGGTGCGCAGCGACGATCCGGCCATCACGGTGGCGCGGCAACGAGCCTTCAGACCCTATGGCCGGTACATAGCCGTTACGACCTTACCAGAGGGGGGCTGGCTGATTGACGTGGAGCAGTCAGCAGTGGTGCGCAAGATTCAGCCGGAGCCGGCGGGCAGTCTTGCGTTTAGCCCTGACGGTTCCCGGCTCAGTGTGGGTGGCTGTACGATCCGAACCTATGATACAGCAACGTGGGAGATCGTTCACGAACAAACGTTTCCTATATCAGATGCGCAAACCGTGACCGAACCGTTGACCTTACCCAAGCCCTTCCTCATAGAAAGCAAGCTTGTTGCGATCAGCCCTGATGGGCAATGGCTAGCCGTGCCGGTTACTTATTCTGAGTCGGGATCTGACTTCTTCGTTGACCAAGATCCGCCACGGCAGCCGATTGCGCTGTGCCGGTTGGCTGATGCCAGCGGGTGTATCTCTCAAGCGGCAGCCAAAACCGGGTGCGGCACCTGATGGTTAGTCCTGAGGGGTAGTAGTTGGTGGACGTTGGGCAAAACGAGATACAGGCATAGCCGGTAGGAGAGAAGGGACTTGGATGGTATTGTGAGGATGCCCGTAGCTATAAGGAATACACTATAATGAGACGACGACTGATCTTAGCTGGCAGTGCCATAGCAGCACTGGTTGGGTTGGGCGGGTTAGCGTTGGTGATAATGATGTTCTGGTTTGAGCGGGAAGAGCAGCCGGCGTATGTTTGGCAGGTGGTTGCCCGATCAGCCGCCTTTTTGCCCGATGGCCGGTTGGCGATTGCGAACGACAGGCAGACCATGATAGTGAGCTTCCCCGACTATCAAACACTCCGTGAACTGCCCGCCGGTGGCTATGTGGCGTCTAGTCCTGATGGTTCGGTGCTGGCTATCGCGGTGCGCGGCACGGTCAAGCTCTTTGACCCGGATAGCGGCTCATTGATCGGGCAACTTGACTGCTGGCCGCCCGGTGAGCATACGTATCCAATGCACCTCGGTTTTTCGCCTGACGGGAGCATCCTCGCGGTAGCTGAATCGCACCACTCGCGCGGCCCGGAAGTGCAGCTTTGGGATGTGAGCCGCCAATCGCAGATTGGGACAATTCGATTTGATGATCCAGCGATCTCAATTGTTCAAGCGCTCGCGTTTACACCCACTGGGCATGTAGTTGTCTCAACACATTCGGAAGGGGTTTGGTTCGTAGATGTTGCCCAGCAAGCCGTTATCCGCAAAATCCAAAGCTGGCCGAGCAGTCACATTGCTGTTAGCCCTGACAGCTCGCGGCTCAGTCTCAGTGAATTTACCCTCGTCCGCACCTTTGATACCCGCACGTGGCAAGTTGTGCATGAACAACGATTTACGCAAGCACGGCCTATGCTAGATACATGGATGAGTCGATTAAAAAGTATGCCAGTAGCGATCAGTCCTGACGGGAACTGGCTAGCGACTCCCAACCGTGAGGAGCCATCCGACTCGTTTTCGCTGTTCGAGCCGGGGCCACCGCGGCAAACGATTGCCTTGCGCCGGTTGGCTGATGGCCAGCGGGTGAAGGTACTGAGCGGGTCGCCGATAAGATTACATGCTCTCTTGTTTAGCCCTGACAGTCAGTGGTTGATTGACGTTGGCCTCAGCGAGATTCGGGTCTGGCGGGTGGCAAAGTAAATAGTTTGATGTCATTGCGAGGGTGCGCCAGCGCCCGCAGCAATCCCCGCCTGAGCGAGAGGAATGGCTGCGTGGGATGCATCCTTGCTCGAAGGAGATTGCTTCGCCGCCCGCGGCTCGCAACGCCAGAGCCGAGCGCAGGGACAGCGCGCCGCTCTGCCCCTCCACTCGGCTCGCAATGACAAAGATAGGGAGTGACCTTAACGCTATTTATGCTTGGTATGTTCTCTTCCGTTCACGTATTGTTAATTGCGATGAGTTGAACTCTATCAACTTATCCCAATGAATTGCACCTTGCTCGTTACAGAAATCAGAAATAAACTCAGCAGTGAATGAATTAATAATCTCGGCATACGCTTGCTGAAATGTTGCATTACGCTCCCGCGCTTCAAATCCAAGCGGTTCGATGATTTGCTTGTACAGTTCCTGCTCACCATTTGAAATAAATGTTTAGAAGGCTTGGCCGCAGAGTTTCCAGTAGTCACCTTTATTTGGATTGGCATCTTGGCCATAACAGCAACCGTTAATAGCAACTACCTCGATACCGTGTAGTTGGTGGATCGGATCGGCTGCTTCGCGGAAGTTCTCGCGCATTTTGCGAATTTGATCGGCATTGCCCCAATGAGGGCCTGACTTAATCGAAACAATGTAGTAGACACCTTCCTTGCTAAATTATCGGCAGAAACCACTCAACATATGCTTCAGGAGCAATGCCGCCATACATATGCTTGCGCCGATCGGCATACGGCGGTGAAGTGAAAATGAGATCGACCGAATTGAATGGCAGGGTTCGTAGCACCTCTCGGCAATCGCCAAGGATAAGTTGTACAACATGTGGTGATTTCATAGGGGGAACTCATCCTACTCCAACAATCGAACATCGTTGCAGATCGTGCTACATTGCCCGACTCTCGTCAAACCTCCACCACCCGCGCTGCGGCTCGCCGTAGGCGGTCGCGGAGGGCGCGACCAAGGCCGGCATCATCGAGATCGCGGGTCAGCATGCGATCAGGCTGGCGGGCGTCGAGATCGCGGAGAGCGGCGTAGAGGCGGTGGGCCATCGTGGCCGGATCGTTGGCTGGACCGAGCGATTCGATCTCGACCGGGAGATCACGGACGAGGGCCAGATCGTCATCAGGCAAGAGCACCCCTACCCGCAAACCGGCGTGCAGTGCTGCTTCCGCTTCGGCCCGCAGGCGGGCGAGGGCTGCTGCCGGTGGGCCGCTAAACAGCCATAATTCGTGGTCAGGTGCGTAGTGCCGGTCGAGCAGGCCGGGTGAAGCAAGGCCGTGCTGTTCGGCTATGGTGGGGCGGGTGCGCACCTGTACTAGCCCGATCACTGCTTCTAGCGCTTCGAGGCTGATTCCACCGGGCCGCAGCAAGGTGGGTGGCGTGGTGGTGCAATCGAGCACGGTCGACTCGATTCCGATTGGGGTTGCGCCGCCATCAATCACGGCGGCAATCCGGCCTGCGAGATCGGCCAGCACGTGGCCGGCGGTGGTGGGACTGGTGTGGCCGAAGCGGTTGGCGCTTGGCGCGGCCACTGGCACGCCGGCGGCGACCAGTAGCGCATGTGCTACCGGATGGGCCGGCACGCGCACCGCCACTGTCTCACGCCCGGCAGTTACAGCAAGTGGTACGCGCGGATGGCGCGGCAAGATGAGCGTCAGCGGGCCGGGCCAGAAGACGGCCGCCAGTTGGGTTGCTAGCGGCAGTGTTGCGGCGACCACGATCGGTAGGTCGCTGGCATAGGCGAGATGCACGATCAGCGGATCGCTAGCCGGGCGACCTTTGGCGGCAAAGATTGCTGCAACCGCTGTCTCGTCGAGCGCGTTGGCACCTAAACCGTAGACGGTCTCGGTTGGGAAGGCAACGAGTTCGCCGCGCCGGAGTAATTCGGCAGCGCGTGCAATCGCCGCCGGGGATGTGTCAAGCCGTTGGGTATGCATCAATTTGTTGTCGTCATTAAGGCGTACTGCAGAGGGTTGTCATCTAGTATTGTACTCTACGATCTAGATAGAGATTTACCGCAGAGGGCGCGGAGGACGCAAAGGGTGGGTTCAAGCATCTGTACCAATCCGTTATCCTCGTGTTTATCCGTACCTAGGTTGCAGAAAGTGGGAGATTGCTGCGGGCGCTTCACGCCCTCACAATGACATGCTGGCCGGTCATTGCAAGCCACACAGGGTGCGGCGACGCGATCCCCCGCGAGCACGGCTTGCATCCACGTAGGTACGACTCTCGCTCAAGCAAGAGATTGCCTCGGTCGGGCGGCCTCCGGCACGGCTGAACGCCGCTGCTCTCTTGCAATGACAAGGAGTGCTGCCCTCTCACAACGACCTGCGAATGCGCTGTTCATCCTTCTGCCATCCTCACCCCGTATTCTTCAAACCGGCGGCAATGCCGTTGATCGACATCAGCAACACGGTTTCCAACTCACCCTGTGCTTCGGGTGGTGCTTCACGCAAACGGCGCAGCAATTCAATCTGAATGTAACTCAGCGGATCGATATATGGATTACGCTGGCGAATGGCACGTTGCAATACCGGCTGGTTGTCGAGCAGATCATTGTATTCGGTGATCTGGCAGATCATCCGCGCCGTGCGGTGAAATTCGCGCTCGATCTGCAAGAAGATACGTTCAGCGATCGCCTGATTGGGTACTAACTCGGCATAGCGGCGCGCAATGCCCAGATCGGCCTTGAGCATGATCATTTGGGCATTATCGAGCAGAGTAGTAAAAAACGGCCAGTGCCGGTACATTGCGCGCAGCAGATGGATGTGATTAGGATCGGCTTTGGCAAACTGTTCAAGCGCACTACCCAAGCCAAACCAGCCCGGAATCGTGTGACGGCTCTGCATCCAGCTAAAGACCCACGGAATCGCGCGCAAGTCTTCGATTCGGTCGCTCTTGCGGCGCGAGACGGGGCGCGAGCCGATGCGTAACCGGTTGAATTCGGCCACCGGCGTCGCATTGCGAAAATACGTCAGGAAGTCAGGGTCTTCGTAGACCAGCCGGCGATAAGCGGTGCGGGCTGTGGTTGCCATCTGTTCCATCGCAGCCAGCCATTCCGGTTCGGGCTGGCGGGCCATACCGGGAAAACTGGCGCGGAGCACGGCATTCACTACTTGTTCGAGATGGCGATGGGCCGTGCGCGGGTCGAGATACCGATCCGAGATCATCTCGCCCTGATCGGTCACTTTGATCTGGCCGTGGAGGGTGCCGGGGGGCTGGGCCAGAATCGCTTGGCCAGCCGGGCCGCCGCCGCGCCCGACCGCGCCGCCGCGTCCGTGGAAGAGGCGCAAGCGCGCGCCGTGACGTTCGGTCACGGCGGTCAACTCGACTTGCGCCCGGTAGAGCGCCCAATTGGCGGCGACAAAACCGCCTTCTTTGTTGCTATCGGAATAGCCGAGCATCACTTCTTGCAAATTGTCGCGTAGGGCTAGATGCTCGCGGTAGACCGGCAGTTGCAAAAGTTCATCGAGCAAAACTGGCGCGCGCTGCAAGTCATCACCGGTTTCAAACAGCGGCACAATGTTCAACTGGCTCTGCTGGCCGGGCTGGTAGAGGCCGGCATCGCGGCAAAGCAGCAACACCGCTAGCAGATCGCTCACTTGGCTAGTAGTGGACACGATGTAGGTCTGAAAGATTTCGGGATCGAGCTGTTCACTAATGGCTGCCATCACACGAAAGGTATACACGGTTTCGGCGGTTGCCGGGCTAAAGTGGCTCAGCCGACTGGGAGTAAGCGGGCGCGGGCGACGAATTTCGGTGCTCAATACGGCCACGCGCTCAGCTTCATCGAGCGCTTCGTAATTGGCGACCACGCCGGCGGCGGCCAAAATCTCGCTTAACGCGGCGGTATGGCGGCTGGCGTGCTGGCGCACATCGAGAGTCGCGGTGTGCAACCGGCACACGGCCACATTCGCGCGCACATCGCGCAACAAACCATCGGCGATCAGTTCGCCGCCGTGATTACGCAGGCTCGCATCGATCAGGTCAAGATCGGCTAGAAGCTCACGGCTATGATAATAGACGGTAGGCAAGCGTGGCGGCGGCGGGTCAGCACCCCACTGCGGGGTATGGTTGAGTGTGTAATGAAGCGTATGTTGCAGGCGGGCTTGGATGAAGTGGCACAACTGCCGGTACGGTTCGCAACGGTAATGCGGATTCAGGCTCGCTTCCGCATCGGGCATCAAATCACGATACTCGGCGATCCGGTCAATAATCGCTGTATCGACTTGCACCTGCTGCACCGACTGACTGAGATCGGTGATGAGGCGATCAATGCAGCCAATCAGGTAACGCAGCATCGCGCTCCGCATCAACCGCACCGTCTCGATCGTCACCTCCGGTGTCACGAAGGGGTTGCCGTCGCGATCGCCGCCCATCCAACTACCGAAACGTAGGAATGGCGGCAACTGCCACTGATGATCAGGGTACGCCTCAGCTAACGCCTCAGCCGTCTCGCGATAGATCTGCGGCAACAGATCCCAGAGCACGGTTTGGAAGTAGAATAAGCCATTCTCAACCTCATCGAGCACGGAAGGCCGGCGATGACGCACATCATCGCTCTGCCACAACCCAACGATCTCGCGCTCGATGCGGACGAGAGCGGCTTGGCGGTCGGACGGCAAGACCAATCGTTCACCAAAGGTCAAATCAATCAACGTATCGAAGATTCGGCGCAACTTGATCAAAATCGTGCGCCGGCGCGACTCGGTGGGGTGGGCAGTCAGCACTGGCATAATCAAGGCGTGGTCGAGCCATGCTTGGATGGCGTCGGCTGGCACGCCGTGGCGTTTGAGCAACCCGATCGCGTCGGCGATACTCTCGGTGCGGGGGGCCGGCGCGTTGCGTAAATCGCGCACGCGTAACGAACGGAGTCGCTCGACGCCTTCAGCTAAATTCACCAACCCAAAATAGAGGGTAAACGCCTTTACCAACCCCTGCAACTGGGGCAGGCTCAGATCGGCAATGAGTCGTGGCAAGGCTTGTGGATCGGTTTCATGCGGCGCATTGCGCAACTCTTTGGCCATGCGGCGCACCTGCTCGACTAAGGCCAGCGCCGCCGACCCTTGTTGGGCAGTGATGATACGGCCCAGCGCATCACCCAACGCGCGAATATTCGCCGACAACAGATCGTGTTCGGGAGAAGTGGTTCGTCCGCTCATCATGAACTCGCCTTACTCGCCGCCTTCCGCCACCAAATCTTCAAGGTGGGCGACATCGTTCATCCGCAACAGCCGCCAGCCACTTCGCCCGCGGACAATTTCGCTCAACGAGCCGTTGTCGAGCCACAGTTTACCGAAGTTTGCCAGATCCAGCCCGATGATATGGCAAAACAACGCCCGGATCGAGCCGCCATGCGACACGACGATGATAGTTTCACCGGATTGATGGGTAGCCTCGATCTGGCGAAACGCGCACAACACCCGTGCTTGCAATTGGGCATAGCTCTCGCCGCCGAGCCGCACGGTGCGCGCCGGGTCGCGGTCATACTCACGCATATGATCAGGGAAGCGCTGGTACAATTCGTCTGGCGTCAACCCTTCCCACAACCCGACATCAATCTCGCGCCAATCAGGCATCGCCACCGGGCGCAAGGCTAAATGTTCGCCAATAATCTCCGCCGTCTCCCATGCGCGGGGCAAGTCGCTGCTGTAGATCGCAACCGCCCCGCTGCGAGCCAGCCGGAAGGCTGCCCGACGGGCTTGCTCACGTCCGCGCTCGTTGAGCGGCACTGGCGCATGGCCCTGATATTGCAACGTTTGATTCCACGGCGTCTCGCCGTGGCGGACAAGGATGAGACGCATAGCTTCGTTTGAGACAACACAATAGCGCGAAGCCGTAAGCTGGTTCGGCTGAGAACGCGCCTACGTTTCGCGCCGTTGCGTTTGCTAGTCGGTGATTACAAGACGATCAGCGCACAATTTCGCGGCTAATGACGAGGCGCTGAATTTCGCTGGTGCCTTCGTAGATTTCGGTAATCTTCGCGTCGCGGAAGAAGCGTTCAACTGGATACTCCTTCGAGTAACCGTTAGAACCGTGCAATTGCACGGCTTTGGTCGCCACCCACATCGCCGTCTCTGAGGCGAAGAGCTTGGCCATCGAAGCGTCCTTGATAAAATCGAGGCCGTTATCTTTGCGCCACGCCGCTTCGTAGGTCAGCAGGCGAGCCGCCTTGATGCGAGTGGCCATATCGGCCAGCGTAAAGCCAACGGCCTGAAATTCGTGGATCGGCTTGCCGAACTGCTCGCGCACCTTGCTGTACTCGAGCGCCGCTTCATACGCACCCTGCGCAATACCGAGCGCCTGTGCTGCGATCCCAATTCGACCGGCGTTCAGGATCGTCATCGCGATCTTGAAGCCTTGGCCCTCTTCGCCAAGCCGTCGCCACGCCGGCAACCGGTAGTCGTCGTAGGCCATCTGGCAACTGTGCGCGCTACGGATGCCGAGTTTATTCTCAACCTTGACCACCCGGCAACCGGGGGCATGAGTGTCCACGAGGAAAGCAGTTATCCCCTTCACCCCTTTGCTCGGATCGGTCATCGCCATCAAAATGATCGTATCGGCGTGATCGCCGTTCGTTACCCAGTTCTTGACGCCGTTGATGATATAGTAATCGCCATCGCGCACGGCAGTGGTGCGTTGAGCCGCTGCATCTGAACCAGCACCCGGTTCGCTGAGCGAAAAAGCGCCAAGCATCCGCCCACTCGCCAGCGGCGTCAGCAGTTCGCGCTTCTGCTCTTCAGTGCCGAACTTCTCGATCCCGTAACAGACCAGCGAATTGTTGACAGAGGCAATCACGCCTAGCGAGGCATCGACCCGCGACAATTCCTCGATGACAATCGCATACGAGACATAATCCATGCCGGCGCCGCCATACTCTTCGCTGACAGCCACCCCCATCAGACCGAGTTCACCCATCTTGCGCACGAGGTCGGTAGGCCAAATCGCGTGTTCATCGCGTTCGGCCACTGTCGGCTTAGCCTCCTTCTCGACAAACTGGCGCACCATATCGCGGAGCATCTGCTGATCTTCGCTAAGCTGGAATTCCATGATCGCCTCCTCTGGATATTGAATTGGAGCTGGGCTATTTGTATTCTACGCGAGCGATTCTTCTTCGGCAAGCGCCTTGATCCACGAGCGCAAGAGCTGGCTCAATTGACTGGGAGTTTCCAGCATTGGCATGTGGCCGACATTGGTCAATAGGCGATGTTCGACCCCCAAACCGGTGGCTAATTCAGCGCCGAGTTTAGGTGGCGTCAATGTATCATCAGCTCCGGTCACAACCAGTGCCGGGCAGCAGATGGCGGCAAGCTGCGGACGAATATCAAACCCATCGCAGGCTTGCAGATCGGCCAGCAAGATGGCCGGATCGAGCGCGGTATATTCGGCGGCGGCTTCAGCGGCCAATGCCGGATCGGCTGTCGGGCTGAAGAGCTGGTTGACGAGCAGAGCGATAGCTTCTTGGCGGGCGACAGCATCACCGGCGAGGCCGGCCAGTATCGTTGGTGCAACGCGCAAACGAGCCGCACTGCCGATCAGACCTAAGCCAGCCACCATCTGCGGCGCGTCGACCGCAAGCTGCAACGCAATCGCGCCACCCATCGAATGGCCGAGCACAATCGCCGGCGGCAAGCCAAGAGCCGTATGCAGGGCACTAATCGCCTGCGCATAGTTGGTTATTGTAACTGGGTCGCCGGTAACGGGCGAGCGTCCGTGACCGGGCAGATCAACTGCGTAGACTTGCGCTACAGTTGCTAACGGTTCGATCACCAATCCCCAATGGCGTGAGCTGCCGCCAGCGCCGTGAATGCAGATCAGCGGCGGGCCGCTCTGGCCGCGCCGCATGACAAATAGATCACCGATGGTCGTCGTTACCAATGGCATCAGCCTAGTATCTCATCAATCGCGGATGCCAAAGCAAAATCTTTCTCGGTCAACCCGCCGGCATCGTGAGTGGTGAGTGCGATCCGCACTCGGTTGTAGCGAATGTCAATGTCGGGGTGGTGGCCAGCGGCTTCGGCCAAAAAGGCGACGTGCGTGACAAAGGCGATTGCGGCAGGGAAATTGGCAAGGCGGAAGGTGCGAACAATCTCGTTATTCTCAAGGCTCCAGTCGGGACGCTGGGCCAAATGCTCGCTAATCTCGGCTTCGCTCAGACGTGGCATAGCTGGAAATGCTCCTTTGCTTGCAGAAACTAGCCGTAAGCGGCAGCAACATACTGCCAGCATAAATATGATACCACAGAGCAGATGGCTCGATTTTTCGACAAGCCATCCGCGAACCCTCTACAAGTTCTCCATCATCGCTTGGTACAGTGAAGTTGAAAAAAGAAACCGGTGGTTTCCACCAAAGTGATGAAGGAGGAATACAATGAAACGGGTACTTAGTTTGATAGCAGCGGCACTGGCTGGGGCCTTGGCAACGATGGTGGTGTTTATGACGATGGTGCCGGCGCTGGCACAGGGGCCGGTTGACCCAAAGGTAACACCGGTTCCGATTGGTGGTGCGTATGGTGCTGGGCAGGCGGCGCGGGGCGGTTGGATGCAGCAAGGGGTAGGTCGTGGTGGGTGGACGCAGCAAGGGGCACAGGTTGGTGGTCACGGCAATCAGTCTAGCTCGTTGGTCAGCACGGCAGCGGCGGCGCTGGGCATCACGCAGCAAGAGCTGATAGCACAGCTAATGGCGAATGGTGGCTCGATTGCCGATGCACTGAAAGCGGCTGGCATTGATCCATAGATGGTTGCCGATCAGTTTGTTGCTACGCGCGCCGAGCGCCTGAATGCAGCGGTTGCAGCCGGACGGATCACGCAAGCGCAGGCGGATGCGCAACTAGCAATTGCCAAATCGATGACCGTGGCGCGGCTAATGCAGCCCTTCACCCCGCTTGGCCCCGGCGGCATTCGCCCCGACAATGCGCCAGTGTCGCCAGCCCAAGTTGGTCCGCGAGGTGGCGGTAATCAATACGGGCGTAACGGACGGTAAACTTGCCAATGAATAACCGAACGGTAGAGCCGCACCGATGGGCGGCTCCTACCCATGGTACCGATGAATATCCCGTATCGTTCATTTCTTCATTCGTTGCCCATTAGGATACCACCAACGGAGGAGACATGCCCGCCATTCTGGTCGTTGACGACGATCCCGGCATTGTCAGGCTGGTGCGTTCGTATCTCGAGCAAGCCGGTTTCAAAGTGCAAAGCGCGTTTGATGGCGCGACGGCGCGGCGTCTGATTCGCACTGAACGGCCTGATCTGGTCGTGCTCGACCTGATGCTACCCGATGACGACGGCTTTGAGATTGCCCGCGCCTTGCGCAGCGATCCGGCGACGGCCAACCTACCGATCATTATGCTTACAGCGCGGGTTGATGACACCGACCGGATTGTCGGGTTGGAATTAGGAGCCGACGACTATATCGTCAAACCGTTCAATCCGCGGGAAGTCGTTGCGCGGGTGCGGGCGGTCTTGCGGCGGGCTGGCGGCGGCGCCGTGGTGCGCAACCGGATCGAGCTAGGTTGTCTCGTGCTCGATCTCGATGCCCATCAGGCATGGCTTGCCGGTCATGAACTCGAACTGACCCCGACCGAATTTGCTTTACTAAGCCTGTTTATGCGCTACCCCGGCCATGCCTTCACCCGTGCCGAATTGCTTGAGCAGGGCTTAGGCTATGCCGCTACCGGCCTTGAGCGCACGGTTGACAGTCACATCAAAAACCTGCGCAAGAAGCTGGACGCTGATCCAGCAGCGCCGGTGATCGAGACGGTCTACGGTGTCGGCTATCGCCTGCGAAACGTATGAATCGCCTTGTCGTCCAACTCAGCGCGGCCTTTGCCGCGATCATCCTGTTGATAACCATCATTCTAGCCGTGGCGATTGACCGGCTGGCCGATACGAGTTTTCGCCGGTATTTGGCCCAAAGCCAAATTGCCGAGAGCGGTCTGATAGACCGGCTTGCTATTTGGTACGCGCAGCACGGCAGTTGGGATGGTGTCGAGCAGGTGTTATCCACCGGCGGAATGGGCATGGGGCACGGGCAAGGCGGCCCGCAACGACCGGCGCTGGCCTTGGCTAACACCGATGGCCGTGTCGTCGCCGATCCGCGCGGGATCGTTGGCGATACGCTGACCGCGTTGCAACGCCGCGAAGCGCTGCCGATCACTGTTGACCAGCGTGTGGCGGGATATCTGGTGGTGCAGGCTGCCACCAACCGGCTGCCCGGTGCAGCCTCTCAGTTCCTGCAACGATTGCGTGAAGTGATCTGGCTGGGAGGGGGAATCGTTGCCCTCGTCGGAATAATGATCGGTATCTTGATTGCCCGCCGGCTGACCCGGCCGTTACAGCATCTAGCGCAGGTGGCGGCTGCATTAGGACAGAGTAATCTCACGGCGCGCGCCATTGTGGAAGGCCCGATCGAAGTACGACGGGTAGCGGAAGCGTTCAACGAGATGGCATGTGAGCTTGCTGCTGCCAACCATCAGCGGCGGCAGATGGTCGCCGATATTGCCCACGAATTACGCACGCCACTTACGGTCATCCAAGGCAACCTACGCGCTATCCTCGATGATGTCTATCCGCTCACACGGGAAGAGATCGGCCAGATTTACGAAGCGACACTCGGCTTGCGCCGGTTAGTTGATGATCTGCGAGAGTTATCGTTGGCCGACACTGGTCAATTGACGTTGCATCGCCAACCGCTTGACCTCAACCAACTGCTGGGCCGCGAAGCCGAGCTGTTTCGCGAATTGGCGGCAGCGCAAGGGGTTGACCTGCTTGTTACGCCAGACCCTAGCTTGCCGGCGGTGCTGGCCGACAGCGAACGGATCGCGCAAGTGGTGCGGAATCTGCTCAGCAATGCTTTGCGCTATACACCAGCCGGCGGGAACATCACCATTGCCAGCGCAGCAGAACGCGACGGCGCATTGGTTAGCGTTCGCGACACCGGCAGCGGGATTGCGCCAGAAGATTTGCCGCACGTCTTTGAGCGATTTTATCGCGCTGACCGGGGTCGGGCGCGGGCGCACGGCGGCAGCGGTTTGGGTTTGGCGATCGCCGAGCGCATCATTGCCCTGCACGGCGGCCAGATCGGGGTTGAGAGCAAGCTTGACAAGGGAACACGGTTTTGGTTCTGGCTGCCGGCGGCAGAAGTGGCGGCGAGTCGCGAGCAGATGTAGCCTGTGTTAGGTATGCGAGTAGTAATAGGAAATGTCTGACCAGTGCCGGTTTGCCTTTCATCGTCGTACACTGCTTGCCTGAGACGGGACATGAGCTGACGTAACAAGCGTTGTGAACGACTTGCCGAAATGCACGCTAGAGGATCTCTCTTTATAAGAGATGAGTTCAGCGTAGTACGCTCGGCATATATTGTGGTGTCATTGATATCCTTATCATATATGTACTTGGTTTGATCTTTCCTTACTATAAAATCATTTCTATCTTTAGAAAAATATCATTTCTAAATTACTAGCATTGCTCGTACAGAGTTGATATAATTATGACAAAAACTTTTATCAATTCGACAGGTAAGCCTGATAGGTCTCGGATGCCAATTCATGCTAGAACTGCGATCTATTCGTGTACGTCTTAGCCTGTTCTGATCGCTTGTTGTTACGCAATGGTTACGGGACGCTTATAAAATCTGCATACATCGACGATCACAGTTCATCTGCGTCATCAAACGTTCTCTTGATAAGGCGATCATCGTCAATCTACTGAAGGAGAACAACGCTGATGCATACGTCTCGTAGTATTCTTAATGGGCTTACGCCAGAACTCCAATCAGAAGTGCAGGATGTTGCCGAGCGGTTACGACACGTACCACCGCGTTTGCGCAAGATTGCACAATATATCTGGTACGTGCCAAAAGAGATCGCCAAGAAGATAGACCTGAGCGAAGCAACGGTGCGCACGTACATTAATGACCTGTACCATCAGCTTGGTCTGAAAGACAATCGGAAAACGTATCACCTCGATCGCACTATCATTGTGGCATTGGCAATGATGGTGTATATGTCGAAGTATGATGAGTAACCCTTTCAAAACTAGCCACTGGTGTATGTGCAAGCAGACTAGGATCCACCATCATTTGCTACGGCTGCACCGATAGTATCCCGTTCCGGTTGGGGCATGCCTCGCCCCAACCGATCTAACCCACTTGTCTCATTGTACATTCCCAATTGTACGGCTCCTCGGCATCCATTGCGTTGCCATGCTCGTCTTATCCTATTGCCGGGTTTTGCAGCGGTAAGCATATCGTTGCGTTGCTCACCAATTTGCCGTGGTACAATATTTTTGTTCAGCGTAGCTTTGGAAAGTTCATATCCCCGTTCTTCAAGGACGACACTAGTGGCGTAGTGTGTTCGACGCGAGGCCGTAAGGCAAAGGAGTATGCATGGCGACCGTGGCAGCCGTGACCGATAACCGGCGTGAACAGATCGGCTGGTACTTCTACGATTGGGCAAACTCGGCATTTTCCACCACTGTTGTAACGGTCTTTTTAGGGCCATACCTCACTGCAATTACCCGCAATGCAGCGGATGCGAATGGTCTTGTCTACCCGTTTGGCATTCCGGTTGCGGCAGGTTCGTTCTTCCCCTACGTGGTATCGCTCTCGGTGCTCTTGCAAGTCTTTTTTCTCCCCATCTTGGGCGCAATTGCCGACTATTCCAACGCGCGCAAGCAGATGCTGGCGATCTTTGCCTATATTGGCGCATTTGCTACGATGGGTCTCTACTTTCTCGATGGCGATCGGTATCTGCTTGGTGGAGCATTGTTCGTGATCGCCAATCTCTCTTTTGGCGCTTCGATTGTCTTCTACAATGCCTTCCTCCCCGACATCGCTTCTCCTGATCGGCGCGATGCGGTCTCGTCGCAGGGGTGGGCATTGGGCTATCTCGGCGGCGGGTTGCTGCTCGCAGCTAATCTGGTCTTCTTCCTCAACGCCGAATCACTGGGGGTTGAGAGTAGTATGGCGGTGCGAATTAGCCTTGCTTCGGCAGGCATGTGGTGGGCCATTTTTACCCTCATACCGATGCTCACGCTACGCAACCGCGGCGCAGTGCGGCGCTTACCCCCCGGTGAGCGCTATCTCACCGTTGGTTTTCGCCAATTGGCCCACACCTTCCGCCAGATGCGCAACTATCCGCAAACGCTGCTCTTTCTAGCGGCGTATCTACTCTATAACGACGGTATCCAAGCAGTGATTGCGCTGGCGGCTCAGTTTGGCGCTGAAGAGCTGGGGATCGGCGAGTCAACCCGTATCGCAACCATCTTGATGGTGCAGTTTGTAGCTTTTGTCGGTGCGCTCGCGTTTGGCGCACTGGCCACTCGGCTTGGTTCAAAGCGGGTGTTGTTAGGTAGTCTAATTATCTGGACCGCTGTTGTTGGCTATGCCTACGTGATGCCAGCCAATAGCGATATCCAGTTTATCGCGCTCGGTGCGGCGATTGCGTTGGTGCTCGGCGGAAGCCAAGCGATTAGCCGGTCGCTCTTCTCGTTGATGATCCCTGATGGGCAGGAAGCCGAGTACTTTAGCCTCTATGAAGTCGGCGAGCGCGGCACGAGCTGGTTGGCGCCACTGTTGTTCGGGGTGGCGTACCAGCTCACCGGCAGCTACCGGATTGCCATTGTTTCGCTGATCATCTTCTTCGTAAGCGGATTCATCCTGCTGCTGTTCGTCAATGTACGACGGGCAGCCGAAGAAGCGGGCAATCAGGCGCCGGCGCACGTGTAGAGCCGCATGGTCATGTGGCTCTACCCATGCGCTGCACCATAATCATTTTCGGCGGGATGATCCGGTGGTGCGACGGCGGCTACGTTGGCCGCGTTGCACCATGATTCGCCACGCCTCATCGGGATCAACACCGGAACGCAAGCGTTGATCACTTATCCGGTTGGCCTGCCGGTCGTTGAGTTCGGCAATCTCACGCATCAGTTCCTCGTCTTCGGGCGAGATGTTGACCTGTTCGCGCCAATAACGCCATGCGGCCAACCCGACTAGGCCAAGCAAAAGCGTGACAATGAGCGCGATCAAGAAACCGCCAATTTGCTCCATAGATCACCTCACGATGAGGGTTGATTGATCACTTGCCGGATCATTGCCATTAGTTGTTGGCGAGTAAATGGCTTTTGCAAGATGGGGTATGGCAGCATACGGTTATGTGGCAAGGCTTGCGGCGCATAGCCTGACATCAAGATAATGCGCAGATGCGGCAGTGAGGCTTGGAGCTGATTTGCTAAAGAGATGCCGTCAATCTGGGGTAACACAATGTCACTGATCACAACTTGCACGTCATTGCCGTGTTGTTGCGCGATTTGAAGCGCCTCTTGCGCATGTGATGCTTCTAATACGGTATAGCCGTGTTCGCGAAGCAGCCGGCTCGCCAGTTGCCGCACCTCAGCTTCATCTTCAACCAGCAGGATCGTCTCGTGACCGGTGACATCCGTTATCGGCTCAGGGCTAACCGTCTCCGGAGTCGCCGTTGGCTCTTCAGCTACGGCCGGGAGCGCGACGGTAAAGCAACTGCCGGCGTGGAGCTGGCTTTCCACCATAAGAAATCCGCCGTGTTGAGCAACGATCCCGCTACAGATTGCCAAGCCTAGCCCACTCCCTTTGCCCATTGGCTTCGTGGTAAAGTACGGCTCGAAGATATGCGGATAGATCGCCTCGTCAATCCCGATGCCTGTATCACTTACCGCGAGCAGCACATACTTGCCGGCCTGCGCTTGGCTAAAGGGGGGTATCTCGCCAGTACTGAAATATTGCACTGCCGTGCGAATCGTCAATTCACCGCCATGTGGCATTGCGTCACGGGCATTGACAACGAGATTAATCAGCACTTGTTCAAACTGGTGTGGATCAATCATCACCCGATCGATTGGTTCGCTCAATTCTAACTTCAAGCGAATTTGCTCACCGATCAGTCGCCGCATCATGTTCATCGTGTCATTGATCTGGTGATTGATACTGATCAACCGTGGCTGGCCGGTTTGGCGACGAGCAAACGCTAACAATTGGCGCACAAGCTCGCTGGCGCGGCTCGTACTCTGGCGAATCGACTCGAGTTCGGGATAGATGGGGTGATCTGGTTCTACTTCGAGCAAGGCTAACTCAATGTTACCGGTGATGACAGTCAGAATATTGTTGAAATCGTGCGCAATACCACCGGCCAATTGCCCAATTGCCTCCATCTTTTGGGCTTGTAAGAGTTGGGCTTGTAATTTCGCTTGCTGTTGTTCGGCTTGCTTCCGTTCAGCAATTTCGCGCTGCGCAGCAGTGTAAAGGTTTGAGTTGTCGAGCACCAGCGCCGCGAGTTGCGTGAGCAGCATCGCATGCTGGATCTCATCGATTGTGAATGGTGAGCCGTGCTGATCGCGGGCCATTCCGATCACGCCAAGGCATTCGTCGCCAACAATAATTGGCAAGGTCATTGCCGGGCCAAAATTGAACTGCTCGTAATCAGGCGTATGTTCCGGCCATGCTGTGTAATTAAGCACGAGCGCGGGCTGACGATCACGAAACGCACGCCATGAGAGGGGAGCAGTGGTCGGTGTTTCACGTCGCATGACTTGGCTTGGCAGCGATGGTGTACAGGCGCGCACCACTAATGTGTTCTCATCTTCAGCCAGCAGCAATTCGGTATAGCTCACATTGAGCACCCGATAAGCGCTATCGGTAATCGCCTGCAAGAGATCACTCATCTCGCGCCGGTTGAGCCAGTCAAGTGTCAACCGGTGCAGTGCAGCTAGTTGATCTCGTTGGCGGCGCAGATTGTCACTAGCGAGACGGATCTCGGTAATATCCACATCCATGCGGACAATATCGCTCACCTGCCCATGGGCAAAGAGGGGAAACATCGCCGAATAGAGCCAACGCACCGCGCCGGTTTTGGTGTGAGTCTGCCACGTGCGTGGCGGCGGGGCTTGGCCGTTCGTCCAAATCTGTTCGATTTGGTGCTCGAATTCGGCGACCTCATCACCGTTGAGAATGAGGTCTTGCAAGCGCCGGCCGCACGCTTCTGCCGCCGTGTAGCCATAAAACTGTTCACAGACCCGGTTCCATTCTAGCACAACACCGCGGCGATCAAACCGCTGAATGGCGACCAGCGGCGTTCGTTCGATCATATCGGTGAAGCGCTGCAATGCCTCTTGCAACCGTTGTTCGACTCGTTTGCGCTCGGTAATTTCGCGAAATACAAAGATCCGGCCACTAAACTGGCTATTCCGATCAAAAAGTGGATCGATTGTAATATCAAAGAATCGATCAGGGTGTGCAGGACAATTGAGTTCGATCCGTACTGGGTTATGTGATTGGGCGGCTTTGACTAAGGCCGGCCAATCGAGCGTTTCGGCTAAGGGGGTATTGACTTGCGCTACATGACCGAACAGTCGTTGGGCTGCCGGGTTGAGGTCGATAATCCTACCGGTTTGATCAGTCACAATCATGGCATCGGCCATTGCTTCAATCAAGCGATCGCGGGCAACCGGCACAAGGTGGAGGAATCGATAACGGTACAACCCGGTAATAATAAACGGTGCTGAGAGCAAAAATGAAACTGGAGTAGTATCAACACCCAAGGTAACTTGGCTTAAGTATGACCAGTTAGACAGAAAAGGGAAGAGAAAGCCTAGCCCGATAAGGACGGCTTGCCGCCGAAAGAGTGGCGATGTTTGCCAGAAGGCGCCGGTAATGAGGGCTAATCCGGCGGTGAGACAGATATACGAATAGCCAATATGCACCCAAAACCACCGTCCGGGAAGGATTTCGAGGTATGGAGAATTATCATAGAGGATCAGACGGACTTCGTGAAAGAACAGGCGATGCTCGTGATTGGTAAACGCGATGATCAAGGTGAGCAGTGGGAAAGCGAAGAGCAGCCAACGCGCCCGCGAACGGCTCCATGGCTGAAAATCGAGATACGCAAAGGTGAACAGGAGCCAACTAGACGGCAATAGAACAATGCCAACCTGCTGGGCAAGCCGCCAGAAAAGCTTGCCCTCCAGCGTTGTCGCGCTTAACTCTAGCGCATCAGCGCCGGCCCATATCACAATGGCGGCGAGCATCAAGAGAAATTCGTATCCGCCAGCGACACTGCGACGTGGCCAAAGATAGATCGCGACGCCGATGGCAATCAGGCAGACCAGCCAAAGGAGACCCGTGGTGATCGTGGCGTTGAGCAGCATCTGTCATCTCCCAGTGCGTCTAAGGTAGTGGCTGGGTGTCTGACGCACCATTATTGCATTGATATTGTAGCCGAAATGGTGAACCGAGAATCGCTGCTTGACAGGAACATAGAGGGGATGGATAATAACTGAAATTTCCATCGTATCTGGTGTAACACATCCTTTCCGGGCTGTGGCGGACAGGAAGTCGCCGCCTATTGCGTGCAGCAGTGTCATTGCTGCACTTGACCCCATACTATATCGTATCTGCTTCTATCGCTGAGAGCAACGTCATTATCAAAGGGAGGCGCTATGGCTCCGATCTGGAGTTTACGCGAGTTTTTAGCCCGCAAGCGACAGGCGCTGGCTGCCTTCCGCGCGCGCTTGCGCGAGCAGCCGCCGGCCCCGGTGCCGCTGCGCGCAACGGTAACTGTGGCAGCCGGCACCGGTCTACGCCCGGTGCGGGTGCGTGATCATACAGTGCTGAGCGATTCAGGTCCCGCACTCGGTGGTTACGATCTAGGGCCAAACGCGCCTGAATTACTGCTGGCAGCAATGGCGAGTTGCATCGCGCATTCGGCGCTGGCCATTGCTGCCGATCGTGAGCTGGCGCTCGATGATCTACAGGTTGAGGTAACTGGCCAGATCGATTATCGCGGCGCAATGGCCGTGAGTGATGAAGCGCCGATTGTGCCGACCGATTTGCGCTATACGATTCGTTATCGCGGTGAGGTGAGCGATGCCGAGATGGCTGCGCTGCAAGCCGATCTGGAACGACTCTGCCCGGTGTTGCTGGCAGTGTTGCAACCGCAGGCCCTACGTGGGCAGGTTGAGCGGATAGGATCGTAAGCGTTCGCTTGCCATCGTGATCACCGCGGCAAGGCGTCTTGCCGGTCATAATAGTGTTGGTTCCGCGTTCAGAAAAGGAGAGTTGCCCGATGTGTCCGCCTCGGTTTATCGAATCGATCCAGTCACCGGAAATCAACCGCCGCAGCTTGCTTAAGTTTGGTCTAGGCGCAGCGGTGGCAGCGCTCGCCGCGCCGTTCGCTGCTGAGGCGGCGCCGGTATCACGCACCAGTTTTAGCAATGTGGCCGATTTGACCCACCTGCTCGGCACCCAGTTTCCGCTCTTCCCCGGTGCGGCGCCGTTCCAGATCACGCCGGTCGTATTTCATGACCGCGATGGCTACTACGGCAGCATTCTCAACTACTGGGAACATTCGGGCACTCACATGGATGCCCCGGTGCATTTTGCTCCCAATGGTCTCTTCGTCGATCAGATACCGGTGCAGGCGCTGGTAGTGCCGGCGGTAGTTATCAACATCACCGAACGGGCTGCGCGCGACCCTGATACCGTCGTCACCCCAGATGACATTCGGGCATGGGAGCGGCGCTATGGCCGGATTCCAACCAATGCAGCAGTGTTGATGGCGAGCGGTTGGGGGGCGCGGGCGCATTCGGTCGAGCTGTTCCGCAATGCTGATTCGAGCGGGGTGATGCACTTCCCCGGTTTTGGCAAGGACGCAGTCGATTTTCTACTCACCGAGCGGAGCATCAGTGGGATCGGAGTCGATACGCTGAGTCTTGATCACGGCCCTTCGACGACGTTTGCCGTGCATTACACATTATTGCCAACGAACCGCTGGGGCTTAGAGAATCTGGCGAACCTTGAGTCGATCCCGCCGAGCGGCGCAACGCTGGTGGTCGGCGCGCCGAAGATCGCCGCTGGTTCGGGCGGGCCGAGCCGAGTCTTTGCGTTGTGGTGATGTGATAGTGGGGCGCGTGTTATGCGCCCCACCCTTGTGTTACCCATTCAGTCGCCACAAACCCCAGCAACATCATCCCGGCACTGCCCACCAGTTGGCCAATACTCCAGAAACCTAATCCGTCCCATGCTGCCGGATCGGCCCATGCGCCGGAACGAAAGCGGATGATCAGCCATAAACCGATTGGTGCAGTTGTCAGCGGGGCGAGGGCTACGAGCCACGGCACCCCACCTAGCCCAAGCAGCGGTAAGCTGAGAAATGCCATGCCGATGGCGCCGATTTGCCATCGCACTGCCTGCTGTGGTCCGAACATCACAGCTAACGTGCGTTTACCTACCTTCCGATCACCGACGACATCAGGGAGACTAACGGCGATCAGCATGGCGAATTGGAGTAGGCAAAGCGGCAGGATCGTCAATAGTATGATCGGTTGCACCGTACCAGTTTGCAACACAAATCCGGTCAGCGCCGTCATCCCCGGCACCAACAGCGCACCGACAACTTCTCCCCAGCCGCGCCGGTGCAAATAGAGTGGCGGCCCGCTGTAGACCCATGCCAGCGCAATTGCCAATCCCAACATTCCGGCGCTCAGCGCCGGATTGGGCGAGTGCATCGCGCTGAGTACGGCCAAGCTCATAGCCAGCATACCCCAACCTAGCGCCGCTGCTAGCGCCGCTTGCGCCGGCAAGCGGCCTGCTGGCAAGACACGACTACCGCCCGACCAGCGGGTGGGTGTGGCATTGGCGACATCAGCATCGCGGTCGAAGTAATCATTGCTGTAGTGGTTCATCAATTGGGCGCTCAAAGCGGTAGCAAGGCCAAGCAACGCCAACCCGCCATCGCGGAGTGTTGAGCCGGCAGCGGCAACGCCGACGCCATAAAATATCGCGCCGCCGATCAGATGGAGCGGGCGGCCCAGTTTGATGAGATCAATGGTGTTGGCAAACCAGTTGGTGACCATAGGTTCTGAATATGGAGTGCGGCAGTCAAACTGCCGCACCTTATGCAAGATGAGTAACAATCGCGTTCATACCTGCCCCAACGCATCGGTCAACTGGTAAATGCTCAACAAGGCAAACTCAGTATAGAAAATGCCCCAAAGGAACATATAAAAATTGGTAATAGATTGTTGCTGGCGCAGATCAACCCGCAAACTTGCCCACCAAAAGAGCGCAATCACGACGGTGTGGCTAAGCGCGAGAAAGCCGGCAGCAAGGGCAGGCAATGACCACAAGCCAACCGCGATCGGCAGCAGATAACACCCGGTCAGCAAGAGGCGGCCAACCTGCAACACCCGCTGCGGCCCCCAGCGCGTCGTAAGTGTCTCGATCTGATAGAGGCGATCGCCGCGATCATCGGGCAGGTCTTTGTAGAGCGCAATCACCAGCGCGAAACCGAAAAAGAAGACCCCAGCAAGGATGAGCGTCGTGAGTGGCAGCTCCACCCCTAATCGGCTCTGATAATGAAACGCCAAGCCAACGTTGGCAATCACACCGCGCGCACTGGCGATGCTCAACGCAGCCGCCAACGGCTTCCGCTTTAGGCGTAAGGGCGGCAGGGAATAGAGCGAACCGATCAACGCAATGACGGCTACCGTCAGCCAGAGCGCCCAACTCAGCAACGCCGCGCCGATCAGGGCAATTGCCAACGCCGCGGCCACAAGGCGCCGGCCCGCACTGGTGCTCAAACGACCGGCAGCTATCGGTAGCCACGGCTTATTGACGAGATCGATCTCGACATCAGTGAGTTGGTTAATACCGACGACATACAGATTGAGCGCCAAACAGACGATCAACGTGGCCAGCGCTAATCCAATCAGATCGGAGGTAAGCGGACGCCAGCCGGCAACGATAATGAGCATCGTTATCACTTGGACGCTGGTGGCAATGATGGTGTGGGGGCGGGCAAAATCGTAGAGCAGACGCAGATGTTTGGGCATGAGAAATAACCTATAGATTACTTGTTTTTTACCCTGATAGAGAATGATGAAGTTTTTATCTCTGACACTTTTATCATACGTTGAAAAGTGAAGTGCTGTCAATAGGGCCGGTTGGCGTAGCGGAGACTGCGGCGGAGAAGTTGTGTTCTTGCTTGCCGGCTGTCCTTACGGGCCGCCGGAGGCAGCGGTGCAATCCCTGCAAGGGTGGGAGGGACGCCCGCAGGTATTGATGGGCGTTAGCGCAGGAGATTGCTGTAGGGGTTGCGTGACCAAAACGTCGTGCCAATACCGTCTACCGCAACGCTGCCAATGCCTCATCAATATCGGCGGCGGTGTGTTCGGCGCTGATTTGAAAGCGGATGCTATCGTCGCCGCGCGGCACCACCGGATACATAATCGCGGTTGCCAGCACCCCTCGGGCAAAGAGAGTGTCAACGAGAGCTGCCGTTGCCGCCGGATCGCGCACAAACAGCGGCACCACCGGATGTGCACCGGGCAGAGTCTCGAAGCCGCCGTCGCGCAAGCCTTGTCGGAAACGGGCCGTCATGGCGCGTAAATGCGCCAACCGCTCTTGGCCCTCAGCGCTCTCCAGAATGTCTAGCGCCGTGCTAGCGGCGCTCGCTTCGCCAGCGGTGATTGGGTTTGAGTAGATATAGGTTGGGCTGGTTTCACGCAGGCTATCGATTAATACCTGCGGCCCGACAACGTAACCGCCGTTCGCGCCAAATGCCTTGCCCAGTGTACCAATCAGCAGATCGGCGCGCGCGCTGCAATACTCTTCGCAACCGCGGCCGGTGGCACCGAACGCGCCGACGCCGTGCGAGTCGTCAACTATCAGCAAGGCGTTTTCAGCAAACATCGTATCGTGACGAGCCACAATTGCGGCAATCCGGTCGAGAGGCGCATGCACGCCACGCATCGAGAAGATGCCATCAGTGACCACAATCGCCCGCCGGCAGGTCTGAGAGGCTTGGGCGAGCGCTGCATCGAGTTGCTCAAGATCGAGATGGCGGTAGACCAGCTTCTCGCGCGGGCGGGCAAGCCGAATAGCGTTAATGATGCAGTTGTGGTTCAGTTCATCGCTGATGATCGCCGTGTCAGGCGTGGTGAGTGATGTGATCACGCTGAGCACAGCAGCATAGGCGCTGGCAAAGAGCATCGCTGCATCGCGTTGGTGAAAGGCGGCCAGCCGTTGTTCAAGCGCTACGTGCGGGGCGAGCGTGCCGCTGATAAAACGCACCGCGCCGGGGCCGACGCCAAACTGGTGCGTCGCCACTTCCGCTGCCGCGATCAAGCGCGGATCGGCGGCCAAGCCGAGGTAGCTGTTGGAATTCATGCGAATGAACGGCTGATCGTAGCCGGCGACCCGGTAGCGTGGCCCGCGAATGCCGTCACCCGGCAGCCGTTCGGTGATCACGCGCTCAAAGCCTTTCCGCCGCCGTTCAGCGCTGAGTTGGTCGAGTTGCTGTTGGAGGATTCCCGCAAGACGGTCGTGAGGCATAGCGTTCTCCGTATCTAGCAGGTGGACTCGTCGGTGGAGCGATTGGTTAGGCAGCAGCGAGTTTACAATGCGCTGTGATGGCGCATCACCCGCAGCATTTCATCCACCATTCCTTCCAAATCATAGTGCGGTTGCCATCCCCAATCGGCACGGGCTGCGCTATCGTCAAGCGCATGCGGCCACGAGTCGGCGATGGCTTGGCGGTAGGGTTGGACCTCGTAGTCGATCTGAAATTCAGGGATGCGGCGACTGATCGCGGCGGCAACTTCGGCGGGGGTGGCGCTAAAACCCTGAATATTGTACGCATTCGCGTAGCGCAACCGGTCACGGTCGGCAGACATCAATTCGAGCGTTGCCCGGATGCCATCGGCTATGTACATCAGCGGCAAGCGCGTATCCGGCTGCAGGTAGCAGGTATAGGCGCCCGTGCTCAGCGCGGCATGAAAGATTTCAACTGCGTAGTCGGTGGTGCCGCCGCCGGCTGGTGCAGTGGCCGAGATCAGGCCGGGGAAGCGGAGACCACGTGCATCGAGGCCGTAGCGGGCCACATAGTACGAGCAGAGCAACTCGCTCATTACCTTGCTGATGCCGTACATTGTCGTGGGGCGCTGGATCGTCACTTGCGGAGTGGGGTCGCGCGGCGTTTCTGGGCCAAAGGCAGCAATGCTGCTCGGCACAAAGATTTGGCACCGGTGTAAGCGCGCTACTTCAAGCACGGTATACAGGCCATCAACGTTGAGCCGCCATGCCTGCTGCGGCATCCGCTCGGCAGTGGCCGAGAGCATGGCTGCCAGATGGTAAATGATGCCGATGTTCGCACGGGTCACTAATTCATCGAGCGCAGCACCATCGGTGCAATCGAGCATGACATACGGCCCAGCCTCATCGGTCGCCGGTTTGAGATCACTGGCAGTAACGCGCGTCTCGCCATAGATCTGGCGTAGCGCCGGTACTAAATCGGAACCTACCTGCCCCAACGCGCCGATGACCAGAATCCGTCGCTCCATTGCGGTGCCTCATCTTGGTCAGCGAAATGCATGACTGGTACTTGTTGTTATACACGATAGCGGCGGATTCTGCTAGAGGGTGTTGGTATGGTCAGGGTGAATCTGTAACAACATTCAATATTGTAATTTTTGTCGCAATATTGTGTGGTACTGTGGTCATATCTCTGATCACAGAACGATTATCGGTAGGAACATACTTTTATGCGATGGTCATTCGTCAATGCCTCAACTATCATCAATTCTAAAGAAACGGTTAGGGAACCGCTTCGCGATATGCAAGGAGGCATTGTATGTCTACTCTTCTCCATCCCAAAACCCTGATCGCCGCTGTGCTAGCACTGGCCCTTGCTGCTGCTGCGTATGGTTTTGCCGCCACCAACTCGTTTGGCAGTGCAGTTGTTGTTGCCGGTGATGGCTCGTTGACGATCAGTGGCTACACGGTCGGCAGCTTGACCTATGTCTACGATGCGACCGATCCGACGTTGATCGACAAAATTACCTTTACCCTGACGGGCGCTGCTGCTCCGACCACCGTGCTCGTACAACTCGATAGCTCGAACTGGGTGACCGCAACCGAGGCGAGTGGTACGTGGACGGCAGATCCTTCGCCGAATGTGCCGATTTCGACCCATACAACCTTGCGCATCGTGGCGCACAACTAATCGACAGTGATCTTGAGAGCGGGCGAGAGGCGGGTGAGATCGCTCCTCTTGCCCGTTCTGTCTGATGAGAGGCGGTTATAATGATAGGGCGAACAGTCATCGGACGGTGGCTAGGTGGGTTGGCGATTCTGCTCAGCTTCGCTCTGATCTGGTGGTTGTTTGCCCCCCGCTCGCTTGGCGGCATCACCCAGTTTGTTGTGATCAACGGCAACAGTATGGCCCCGCTCTACCAACGTGGTGATTTGGTGATCACGCGCGTTGCCGATGACTATGCGCCGGGTGATATTGTTACCTACCGCCATCCTGAGATTGGGTTGGTGATCCATCGCATTATCGGTCAAGATGACGAACGTTGGCAGTTAAAGGGTGATCACAACGATTTTGTTGACCCCTATGAGCCGTTGACGACCGAGATTGAAGGGCGGGCGTGGCTGCATATACCTCGGCTAGGGAGCGGCTTAGTGCTGGCGCGGCAATACTGGTGGCTGATCATTGTGGCGCTTGCAGGAGGGATGGTGATGGCACAACCACGCGCAACCGGCCGCCGTCGCCGGCCACGTCATGCAATCGTTCAGCCGGTTGAAGTAGAGATGGCTGCGGTAACACTGTGCGCTCTTGGCGCAATCATCGCCGGCATGCTCGCCGGCTACGCCTTTCTCCAACCCGCCAGCCGGGTCGTCAACGAACCGGTCGTCTATCGCCAACACGGGATATTTACCTATCTCGCCGATGCTCCTCCCGGCGTTTATGATACTGAGCAGGCTCAGACCGGCGATCCGGTCTACTTCCAACTATCATCAACGCTGGTCGTCACCTTTCACTACGAATTGCCTAATGTCACCACGGCCAGCGGCACGATCGCGTTGAATGCCGAAGTCAGCACCACGAACGGTTGGCGACGGCGGTTGGCACTCGCGCCAGCGCAGCCGTTTCAGGGGACAGAAGCAACCGTGCAGGGGGTGATCAATCTCGCCGATCTACGCGCGCTGATCGGTCAATTCGAGCAGCAAACCGGGTTGAGCAACCCGTACTACCTTCTTGCTATCACCCCAGATGTAGCTGTGAACGGTAAAGTGGACGGGCTGGTGTTCAGTGATACCTTTGCGCCACAGTTGCTCTTCCGGTTTGACAAAGTGCAGCTCATACTGGTCAATCCTACCGATGACCGGCAGGGGCTTGCCCCGCGTGCAGAGGGCCGAGTGGCGCGGACGAGGATCGAGCCAGCGCAGTTGTCGTTGATGTTCCTCAGCCTTGAGGTACAGACGGCCCGGTGGTGGGGGATGGTGATTGCTGGCGGGTTGGCGGTGGTCTTCTTTGCAATTGGTTGGCCATTATGGCGGCGTTGGCAACGCGATGAAACGCTGCGGATTCAATTCTGGTACGGCAATCTCATTATCACTGGCACGGCGCCCCATGTTGATTTGCCACGGGTAGCCGTGGCGACGATGGCCGATCTGACTCGTTTGGCCCAACGCTCCGGCGGGTTAATCATCCGCGACACCAGCAGCGAGCCAAGCCAATACGTGTTCATTAACGACGGTACGGTCTACGTCTATCAAGCTGCCGAGTCTGAGTCAGAGGCGTACCTGTGCTTCACGCCAGCACCGGTTGAACACTGTCCGCCGTTGGTGGATTGGCGTGATCGGTTTCTGACCACCCTGCGCGAGACAGGCTTGGTGAGTGAAGCCTGCCAAGCAGTGGGAGTTGATCCCTTCACCGCGTATCGTGAGCGTAGTCAGAACCTAGCGTTTGCGCAGGCATGGCGCGAGGCCCGCCAAAAGCATTGGGAAGCGGCGACTGAACAGCGAGGCGAGGCATGAAACGGTTCATTTTGCTAATCTTGATGAGTGCCGTTATCAGTGCAACGGCACTGGCATCCGCTGCAAGCATTGCGATTCCCGCCGCTGCAATGGCCGACCTGCACATAGCGCTGAGCGCGCAAGATGTAGCGCCGCCGGACTGCATCGGCATGGATTTGAGCACAATGATCTCTGGCGCTGGTGTGATCACCGGTACTGATAGCAATGACCTCATCGTGGGCAGCGCCGGCAATGACCTCATCGATGGCCGGGGAGGCAACGACTGCATCATTGGCGGCAAAGGTGACGATACGCTCATTGGCGGCGCTGGGTTCGATGTCTGCATTGGCAGCGGCGCCGATCCAACCTGTGAGCGGTAATAACTACTCAGTCTCTTCCGCCGCCCACGTGCTCGCCACCAGCCGGAAGATGTCTGATTCGGTGATGATCCCGACTAGCCGACCATCATCAACTACCGGCAGGCCGCTGACCCGCGCGCGCACCATGATCGCCGCCGCTTTACCGATCGAATCACTTGAGGCAACGGTCAATGGATTCGGTGTCATCAGTTCGGCCACGGTCTGACCGGCGAGGTTAAAGCGGGCCAACCGGCGCTCTTCTTCATCGCGGGGGTGGCTCATCGCCTGCTCAATGTCGCTGCGGGTGATAATGCCAACCAGATTGCCTTGTTTATCCACCACCGGCATGCGCCGCACCCCGCGTGCCCGCATGCGCTCATAGGCAGCGAGCGCCGAAAAATCCGGCGGAACGCAAACCGGGTTTTCGGTCATCCACTCGGCTACGCGCTCGGTCTTCGCCATATTCAAACTCCTCTATCGCTATCAATACTTTCTTCTCATTGTATACCGCCGGTTACAGTAGGGACATACCACGCTACGCTCTCCTACCTTCCCATCAACGCCAAGACGACCCCGCCAGCCACCACACTCGCAACCTGCCCGGCGGCGTTTGCGCCCATCGCGTGCATCAGGATGAAGTTCTCGAAATCCTCTTCGTGAGCCAGCTTTTGCACCACGCGCGCCGCCATTGGGAAGGCGCTGATGCCGGCAGCGCCGATGATCGGGTTGAAACGACCCCGGCTGAGCAGGTTGAGAAACTTGCCGAAGAGCAGCCCGGCGGCAGTGTCGAGTACGAAAGCGAGAATGCCTAGCGCGAGAATGGCCAGCGTTGCCGGTTGCAAGAAGCGGGTGCCCTCCATCGTTGAGCCGATGGCCAACCCCAAGAAGAGGGTCACGATGTTGGCCAGCTCGCGTGACGAAGTGTTGGTCAGTCGCTCGACCACACCCGACTCGCGCATCAGATTGCCGAGCATCAGCATGCCGATCAGCGGAATAGCGAATGGCACCAGTATACCGACCACGATCGTCGTCACGATTGGAAACAGAATGCGGGTGCGCCGGCTGATCGGGCGGCTTATGTATTCCATGCGGATGCGCCGTTCGGCGGGTGTGGTGAGAGTGCGGATAACCGGCGGCATAATCACCGGCACCAGCGACATATAGCTATAAGCGGCGACCGTGATCGGCCCGAGTAATTGCGGTGCGAGCAAGCTTGAGACATAAATCGAGGTGGGGCCGTCGATCGCGCCGATGATCCCGATTGAGGCCGCTTCTTCGCGGCTAAAGCCGAGGGCCAACGCGGCCAGCAGGGTGCCGAAGATGCCGAATTGGCCGGCTGCACCGACCAAGACCATGCGCGGGTTCGACAGCAGCGGGCTGAAATCGGTGAGCGCACCAATGCCGATAAAGATGAGCAGCGGGAAGAGTTCGTTGCCAATGCCGGTGTTGTACAGAATGGTGAGCATGCCGTCTTCGCCGAGTAGCGGTGACAATGGCAAGTTAGCCAGTAGTGCGCCGGCGCCGATTGGTATGAGCAGCAGCGGTTCGTAATCGCGCACAATCGCGAGGTAGAACAGTAAACCGGCGACGGCGATCATCACCAGTGATTGCCATGTGATCGAGGTGATCCCTTGTAAGAGCCTGAGGGCTAGTTCGTCCATAGGGTTGATCGCTTTTCTGCTGTATCACTCCCTCTCACCCATCTATTACCCCAACGGGAGAGGTTGCGCGAAACTTCACATTACAAGACTTGCGCATCGTGCGTTGCGTGCCAGCGGCTCACGCTCCGCAGCGGCTCGCTGCGCCGCGTTTACTCCTCGGCCAATTGGGCGAGCGGCTCGCCGTACCCGACGCTCTGGCCGGTCTTGACCAAGATCGCCGCGACCACGCCATCGCGCGGCGCGCCAATACTGTTGTTCATCTTCATCGCTTCGAGCACGATGATCGGCTGGCCGCGTTTGACCTTCGCGCCGGGTTGGGCTACGATCTGCAAGATGGTGCCCGGCATCGGCGCCCGGATCAGGTTGTCGCCAGCAGCGGCGGCTGGGGGCAGGGCAGCCGGTAGCGGTGGTGCAACCGGTGCGACTGGCGGTGCGGGTAGCGCAACCGGCGCAGCGCGCGGCGCGATCTCGCCGATTTCGCCGCTCTCGTTCAATTGCACCTCGAACTCGCGCCCATCGAGCTGGACAGCGAAGCGATCGCTGCTCACCTCTGCAATGTCAACTGTATACGTCTTGCCGTTAATCGTTAGTTGATAGCGACGCATCGCGAGTTATCTCCTTCGTTGCCAACTTTGATTCTGGCGCGCGCGGCCAGCCGCCACCCAACGACTGGCAAAGAGCAGGCTGCCCGGCCAGTAGCTGCGCACCGTTGGCGCTGCTTCACGGCGCAACGTCGCTGTGTGAACGGCGACAGCGACAGCGATCGCTGCCACTTCATCAGGCGTGAGCTGCCCCTCTCCTGTTGGCGCTACTGCTGGCGCCAGTGCTACCTCAGCCGCCGTGGCTGGTTCCGGTCGGTCGAAGTAGGTTAGCAGCGTGAGCAGCCCCCACACTAAGACCAGAACGGTGAAGACAATGCCCATACCGAGCACGGTCATCATCAGCCCAAACCCAAGGTTTTCCATAACGTCTCCTGCCGCTATTCACGACGGATACAACCCGTGCTTGCGCGGCGGGTTCTGTTGCACTTTGGTGCGCAAAATCTCTAGCGCTCGGATCAGGCGGGGCCGGGTTTCAGCTGGTTCGATCACTTCATCGATCTGGCCCAGATCGGCGGCATGGTACGGGTTAAAGAACTTACGCCGGTACTCGGCGACAAACTCCGCCATGAGTTGCGCCGGATCGGCGGCAGCGCGCAGCTCGTCGCGACGCAAGATGCGCACCGCCCCTTCGGCGCCCATCACCGCAATCTGGGCCGATGGCCACGCAAAGTTGAGGTCGCAGCGCAATTGTTTGCTTGACATAGCCACATATGCGCCGCCGATTGCTTTGCGTACTACCACCGAAATCTTCGGTACGGTCGCCTCGCTATAAGCGTAAATAATTTTCGCGCCATGCCGGATCACGCCGCCGTACTCCTGCTCGATACCGGGCAAAAAGCCGGTCGTATCGACAAAGGTGATAATCGGAATGTTAAAGGCATCGCAGATGCGGACAAAGCGGGCAATTTTGTCGCTGGAGTCAATATCGAGCACACCGGCCATCACTGCCGGCTGGTTGGCGACCACGCCAACCGCATAACCGTCGAGCCGGGCAAAGCCAACTACCGCATTTTGGGCGAAGAGTGGTTGAATTTCGAGAAAACTATCATGGTCGAAGACCAGATCGATCAGGGTGTGAATATCGTACCCTTGTCGTTCATCAGCCGGCACCAGCGCATTGAGCGCCGACTCCTGCCGGTCGGCGCGGTCGTAAGGCATGATCTGGGGCGGGTCTTCGTTGTTGTTTTGCGGTAGGTAGCTCAGCAGCCGCTTGATCAACTCAATCACCGCCTGATCATCAGGTGCCGAGAGATGCGCAACGCCGCTGCGCGCGCAATGCACCGCTGCCCCGCCTAGCTCTTGGGTCGAGATGTCGCGGCCCGATACCGCTTTGATCACGTCGGGGCCGGTCAGGAACATATAGCCGGTCGACTCCGACATGATCACGAAATCGGTTAAGGCTGGCGAATAGACCGCGCCGCCGGCGCAGGGGCCAAGAATGGCCGAAATCTGTGGTACTACGCCTGATGCCAGCACATTGCGCACAAAGACCTCGCCGTAGGCAGCCAGCGAACGGACGCCCTCTTGGATGCGCGCGCCGCCCGAATCGTTCAGGCCGATGATTGGGATGCCACTTTCCAATGCGAGATCCTGCATCCGGCAAATCTTGTTGGCCTGCACCGCCGAGAACGAGCCGCCCATCACGGTAAAATCTTGCGCATAGACTGCTACTCGCCGCCCGTTAATCTTGCCGAACCCGGTGACGGTGCCGTCACCGGGGATGCGCTGCTCGTCATCTTCGGTGATGCTGGTCGCCAAGGCGCCAATCTCTTGAAACGAACCGGCATCGAGCAGCAAGGCCAAGCGTTCACGTGCCGTCAGCTTGCCGCGCGCATGTTGCTGGGCAATCCGTTCTGGCCCGCCGCCCTGCATCGCCCGCTCGCGCAGGCTGCGCAGCCGTTCGAGTTGCTCTTCGGGGGATTCCACTGCCACACCTCGTTGTTGTTGGGTCTGAAGCCAATGGCAGTATAGCGGGTTCGCTGCCGTGATGAGGAAAAGAATTCACTACTAGGCGCAAATGTTTGGCGACGAACGATTACCGGCACGATAAGAAAATAGGACTATTAGGTAGTAGTACTATTGGTAGCGATACAGCTATAAATAGAGCCATGGCGTCTTTTTGGTTCATTGCCAGCATCCTTGCTCGAAAGGTGACGCTGGCATCGCGCATCAGCAGAAAGGAGACAACAGGATGATTCTGCGCGCAAGCGACCGGCTTCCCCCGCGGGCCGGATTGTTATTGACCATCGTTGTCCTCGTTTTTCTTGGGGCCATGCCGCCTTCAACGACGACTGCCAATGCTCAGCTCCAGTCAAACGCTCTGTTCCGTGGTGATGTTGCGTGTGTGTTTCGCCCTTCGGCCCAGCGTTTCTACTGCGATACCGGGCGAGATGGCGGTCTTGCCGAATATAGCGTTGTCTTCGATACGGAAACTGATATTCCGCTGCTCGGTGACGTCAACGGCGATGGCCGCGATGTGGCGTGTGCCTATCGCCCATCCACCCATCAATTCTTCTGCGATACAGCGCGCAACGGTACTCCGGCTGAATTTGTCGTTCTTTTTGGGGTTAGCGGCGATATTCCGCTGCTCGGCGATGTTGACGGCGATGGCCGCGATGATCCGTGCGTGTATCGCCCGTCGCTGCAACGATTTTATTGCGATACGGCTCGCAATGGCGATAGCGCGGAATATACGGTCAGTTTTGGGACAGCCACTGATACGCCGCTGCTCGGTGATATTGACGGCGATGGCCGCGATGATCCATGCGTGTATCGCCCGTCAACGCGCCAGTTTTTCTGTGATGTGGCCCATGACGGCGGCGCTGACGAGTTTGCCGTTCAGTTTGGGAACGACGGCGATATTCCACTGCTCGGCGATATTGATGGTGATGGCCGCGATGATCCGTGCGTGTATCGCCCGTCGCTGCAACGATTTTATTGCGATACGGCTCGCAATGGCGGCATGGCCGAAGTTGAAGTTGCCTTTGGCTCAGCCGGTGATGTACCATTGATCGGGTCGCTAGGCCTGCCGTTTGGGGTGGCAGTGCCGTTGGTGGTGCGGTAGTAGGGCAAGGGCCGGTTTCAAACCGGCTTTTACGACACCCCACCCATCGACAGCACCAGTGCCATTGCCAGCAGCGCCAACGTGTTTTGCAACATGTGAAAGAGCACCCCCGGCCAGATCGAGCCGCTTTGTTCGCGCAGATAGCCAAGGCATAGACCGGCGACGAACAGGCCGGGAATAAGCATTGGGATGAAGTGAACAACCGCAAAGACGGCGGCGCCAATGACGACAGTGAGTACACTGTTCAAATGACGGCGCAACAAATGGTGGAGCACACCGCGAAAGAAGAGTTCTTCGACCAGTGGGACAACCCCGGCAATGAGCACCCACAATGCGATCAGCTCACCTGTACCGAACGCCTGTCCGCCTGAGATACTCTCGATCTGCGGATTTTGGAACTCGCCAAACAGGAGTGTGACTCCGGCGTTTGTCAGCACCATCATCCCCATGCCGAAGATAAAGATGGGTGGAACGAGGGCGAAGTACATCCAATGCGGCCATTGCAATCCCAAATCGCGCCAGCCGGCGCGTGGGCCAATCACAGCTAGCACCGCACCGCCAATGATGAGATACAGCAGCATGCCGGCAAGGTAAACGGGCGGGCTGACAAAGCCGCGCGAGGTGTCCCAGTCGGCTACTTCGGCCAGTGTACGGAGGAGGAGAACAATCAATGCTCCGCCTGCGCCGATCACCAGCAGCGTAATGAAGAGATCGCGCCAGCCCCACGCCGGCGCGATCGGCGGTTGCGATTGCTCAAGCGGGTTATTCGTCAGCATGCGAGATAACTCCATCTAGTAGTGTCGCCACATTTGTGCCCAAGGCTTCGATCGCGTACCCGCCCTCTTGCACGATGAGCGTGGGCAGGCCAAGTTGCCCAATCGCAGCGCCAATTGCGCGATACGCGGCTGTAGTCAATTCAAAATCACCTAACGGATCAGCGTGGAAGGTGTCAAATCCGGCTGAGACGACCAGATAGCGCGGGCCATAATCAGCGATCGCTTGCAAGGCCTGCGCGAGAGCGGCCAGATACTCGCTATCGCCGGTTCCGGCCGGCAGAGGAATATTCAGATTGTACCCTTCACCGGCACCGGCGCCGCGTTCATCAGCGTAGCCAAGAAAGTATGGGTATTCACGGGCCGGGTCAGCATGCAACGAAACAGTCAGTACATCGTTGCGTTCGTAAAAGATGCTCTGCGTCCCATTGCCGTGGTGATAATCAATGTCAAGCACTGCCACCGCCGGCGCGCGCAGCGTCCATGTGGTATCAGCAGTGGCTGTGGCACGTGCCAGTCGGTCAGCGGCGAGGGCTGCATTGTTGAGGTAACAGTAGCCACCGGCTAGATTGGCGGCGGCGTGGTGGCCGGGTGGGCGGCAGAGCGCATAAGCAAACCGTTCACCCTGCAACAGTGCCGCAGCACCGGCCAGCGCCGCGCCGGCTGACGCTCGGGCAGCGGCGAAGGTGCCGGCGGTGATTGGCGCACTGAGATCAAACGTATAACGTCCGGCTGCCGCTTGCGGGCAATCGCTGCGCACGCGCAAACCGGGCAACGGCCATGCCGAAGGCATCACTGGCCCGCGCAACCCAGCGGCCTGCCAGCGTTCGTAGGCATGGGCAAGGTAATCGAGGTAGTCGGGCGTATGCACGGTAGCCAGTTCGGCGATGGTCGCTGGCGGCGCAGTGACCGGCGGCGCGAAGCCAGCGGCTTGCAACGCGGCAAGAATAATCGTAACTCGCTGTGGTGTTTCAAAATATGGCACCGTCTTTCCATCGAGTATCTCGAATGGCGGATCATGACGGTGATGGTCGGCACTGAGAAAGATGTTCATACCATTATTGTACCGTAGTCTGAACATTGGCGGGCGGAATGAATTCCGCTCCGGTTAATCCGTTGGGCGTGGGGGGTGGCCCCCGCCCCCGGCCCCTCCCCCACACGGGAATGCCCCCCACCCCCGGCCCCTCCCCCACACGGGGGGAGGGGGGTGGCCCCCGAATGGAGGGCGGAATGGAGGCCGCCCCGGTCAGTCCGTTGGGCATGGGGGGGTGAGGGGCAGGTTTTCAACCGGCCTCTCCTCCTTGCGGCGGCGTAGCGTGATTGGTGTGCCATCAGGCAGCGAGCCGTGTGTGCGGAGCAGTGCGACGGGGCTGTGCTTCGTCGTACTGCCGGCAACCGTGCGGCCTACTACTTGCCTCCACGTTTGCATTCGCCATACGTGTGTGCTATACTGTGCCCGCACGCAACGTCTCACCATATGACTGTCGTTCCATGCTCATCGTTGCCGTCATCCATCGCCCATATTGTTCCGATCAACCCGCGCTGGTGATAGTCATTCCGCCCCAACCTAGCGTGCCGCTCAATCCTTCCCGTGCTCCTAATGTATATATGGCACCACGTGCGTCTAACGCCCTGCAAGGAAACAGGGTTGCTTTGGTTGGTGCGTCTTCCTGCAACCAGCGACGATTGCCGTCGTGCGCCGATGGCTCTTGGAATGGTACTTGAGGAGTTGCTCAGGCTGCGGGTGTTCCTACCGGTAAGGATGCAGCAGCGTGCGCAGTAGCCGATAGGTTGGGCAATGTGCGGCAGGGACATCGAGCAGTTGTTGACCGGTTAGTAAAGTTCGTTGGTGCGAACGTATGAAGGCACAGCTTCTTCGTGGAGGAAATCGATGACTACTCGCTGTACAACCGTCCTAGCCATGTTGCTGATGATGCTGGTCGCCACCTCCCTGCCCGCGCCTGTGATGGCGAACCATCGTGCTTTCCCGCGCGCTATCGGCCCAACGTCCGCAACGAGCCTGTCAGGGGTTCTATCCTACACCGCCATCGCGACCGGTAACAATCACACCTGCGCGCTGACTACGACCGGCGAGGTGCACTGCTGGGGTGAAAACTCCTCTGGCCAACTGGGGAACGGGACGACGACCGCCAGCAGCACGCCGGTGGCGGTGAGCGGGCTGAGCGGGGTGAGCGCCATCGCAGCCGGTGAGGACCACACCTGCGCGCTGACCGAGGCCGGCGAGGTGCGCTGCTGGGGTGCCAACTCCTTTGGCCAACTGGGGAACGGGACGAGAGCCAACAGCAGCACGCCGGTGGCGGTGAGCGGGCTGAGCGGGGTGCGCGCCATCGCAGCCGGTGGGTTTCACACCTGCGCGCTGACCACGGCTGACGAGGTGTGGTGCTGGGGTGACAACTACTCCGGACAACTAGGGAATGGGACGACAACATCATTTGGTGGCATTGGCACGCCGGTGGCG
>NZ_CALLJH010000004.1:0-18589 GCF_938091255.1 uncultured Chloroflexus sp. | reverse complement strand
TGCCCGATCTGCTCCATCCCCACCATCTGCTGCTGCGCCGCCGCCGCCATCTGGATATTCGCCTGCGCCCCGCTCTCCACCTCACGCGCAATCCGGTGAATGAGCTGCCCAGCCTGTGCCGCCAGCTTCACCCCTTGCTCCACCCCCTTCGCACCCTCTTCCGTCACCATCACCGCCGCATTCGTCGCCTTCTGGATCTCGGCCAAGATGTCGCGCACCTGCTGTGCCGCCGCCTTCGACCGCTCCGCCAATTCCCGCACGTGCTGCGCCACCACCGCAAAGCTCTTCCCTTGCTCGCCCGCCCGCGCCGCTTCAATCGCCGCGTTCAGCGCCAATAAATTGCTCTGGTCAGACAACTCACTAACGGTTGTCATTATCACCCCGATCGCCTGCGTCTGCTCCGCTAGCCCCAATATCGTCTGCGCGATCGTCTCCACCCGGCTGCGGATCTGGTTCATCCCGCTCATCGTGGCTTCCACCGCCTCCGCCCCTTGGCGGGCAATCTCCAGCGCATTCTGGCTGTCACTCGCCACCTGCGCCGCCTGCTTGGCCGTCTGGACCGAAATCGCCTTCACCTCATCGATCGTGGTCGCAGTTTGGGTCAGCGCCGCCGACTGCTCAGCGGCTGACGACGCCTGCTGGGTGGTGGCGGCCAAAATCTCGGCGGCAGCCGTGGCGATATCGGCGTTGGCGTGCTGAACTTGGCCGGCAATCGCCCGCAACCCCTCGACCATCGCATTCAGCTGGTGATCGAGCACGGTCAGGTCATCAGTGGCCCCATTCACCGGCAGCTTCACGCTCAGATTACCGCGGGCGACTTCGGTGGCGAAGATGCTATAATCGCGCACCACTTATTCGAGGTACTCCTTCGCCACCTTGGTGGCATTGGCCGCGCGCAGCTCTTCATTCACCCGGCGCTGCTCCTCTAACTGCTGGCGGATGGTCGCGGCCATCTGGCTAAACGCCTGTGCTAGCCGGCCCACCTCGTCTTGGCCGTCGGGCAACCGGTACTGCTCGTGAATCTTGCCATTGGCCATCTCAGTCGCCGCAGACGTGACGAGACCAAGCCGCCGATCAATGCTGTTGGCAATCACAACTGTCAGCAAGACCCCAAAGAGAATAGCGACAATAGGACCGCCAATCAGCACCGTTTGCAACGTATTGCGCGCGTCTTCCGAAGCGATAACGACTTCATTGAGCAATTGATATTCAGCATCAACCAACTGGTTCATTAATTCGCCGATACGGGCAAAGCGATTGTAACCCATGCGAGTCGCGACAATATCCACAATTTGATTCAGCGATGCCTCGCCACGATTGACGGCATAACGCAGATTAATCAAAGGTTGAATCACTTCAGTCTGCCACTAGATCAATTCGGTATTAATCGCTTCAATCAAGCCATATTCTGACGTTTGTAACGGAACAAGCTCCCTCAGCGCATTCAACAGTTGACTATATCGTTGCTGACCTTCTTCATATTTGGATAGAAACGTGGGATCGCCAGTGATCAAAAACCCGCGCTCACCCGAATTCCATCATGTGCAGACTAGCCTCCATCTGGCGCGTATACTCAATCACCGTATACGATCCGCGTAACTCTTCTTCACGTTGGGCAGCGCTGACCATTGCCTGATAGGAGGCAATAGCAACCATGACCATACTGAGCAATCCCAAACCGACAATGAGGAGGATTTTGTTGCGCAAACTGATTAAATTGAGGAAGGTCATAACCGGCTCCTTATATTTTCTACACCCGAGCGCGTTAAGCTAACGCTATTACTTGCTCAACCACCGGCAACAACGCGCTTACTGCATCATCTTTGAACAGATAATCATTGGCGCCGAGATCGATCGCTCGCTGTACGCTGCTCACATGTTCGCGGTGGGTCAGCATCACCACCGGGATATGCCGTGTAGCGCGATCGCGTTTGAGCCGGCTTAGCACCTGAAAGCCGTCTAACCCCGGCAGATCGATATCGAGCAAGATCATACGTGGCTTCAGCACACTTGCCGCCCGCCAGCCTTCCAAGCTGGTAACGGCTACTTCCACCCGATAACCAGCCTGTTCCAGCATCAACCGGAACTGCAAGGCTTGGCTAGGGCTGTCTTCGATGAGGAGAATATCAGGCGTCGTCATAGAACGCTCCTCAACCCATAGCGTCTCACGCACGGCCATTGCGGTCGCACGAGAGTGCCAGTGGCTGCTAAGCGAAGGGGTGTTATGGACAGTTTCGCTGCTCTACGTGACCGGACGCGATATCGTCGCAGACTAGCGACAGCGCATAACCGGAAAGGTGTGGGAAGATGTCGCTCATCCATACACGGCCTCGTTGCCGATAACCAACCATCTTGCCGGCAACATAGCCGGCGCGGATGGGAACCTCTCTGTTATTCACTATGTTAGAACACAAACGACGAACGAGGATTGTAACGATTCAACAAACCATATCACTTTATCAAGCAAATAGTACCACCACTTTGCAACGAGGATGTTACGAAAAACGATCTTTGCAGCAATGAAAAAATTGAATTTTCACAACAAAATCGCAACAAAAACCATCTATTTGACACAGATTGCCAAATTTCGGTAACTCTTCGGTGAGCAAGAGCGCGGATGAATCCAAAAACGTGTAGTTAATGCACAGCAACACCGGTGCCGGAAACCACCTCGCCGATCTCCCAGAGCGGTTGGCCGGCGGCGGCACACAGGGCTTGCAGGGTAGCAGCAGCAGCGGGGGGAGCAGCGATCAGCAAACCGCCAGAGGTTTGCGGGTCGGCAAGGAGAAGCTGTTGGGAGGGAGAGACGTTAGGGGAAAAAGTGGTAAAGGCAGCGGCAAAATCAAGGTTACGGCGCAAGCCGCCGGGAACCATGCCAGCCTCCGCATAGCGCAGCGCGCCAGGCAAGGCCGGCACTGCGGCAGCGTTGATACGAAGACCAACCTTGCTCTGGCGAGCAATCTCGGCGGCATGGCCAAGCAGGCCGTAGCCAGTAACATCGGTCGCGGCATGCACCTCAACTTGCAGCATCAGCTCGGCGATCTGGCGGTTGAGGGTCAACATCGAAGCGGTAGCCGCGGCAAGGTCTGCCGCCGCCGCCGCATTGCGCTTGGCAGCAGTAGTAATCAGACCAGTGCCGAGCGGCTTGCTGAGCAACAGCCGGTCACCCGGTTGCGCACCGGCTTTAGCAATGATCCGGCGTGGATCAACCAAACCGGTGACGCACAAACCGTACTTCGGTTCGCGGTCGGTGACGGTATGACCGCCAACGACCACGGCGCCGGCTTCCGCCGCCTTATCGATGCCACCCTGCAAGATCGCCGCCGTCACCGCCTGATCAAGGTCATCGGGGAAAGCAGCGATGGCGAGGGCAATAATAGGGCGTCCGCCCATCGCGTAGACATCACTGAGCGCGTTGGCAGCAGCGATAGCGCCGTAGGTGTAGGGATCATCAACAATCGGCGGAAAGAAATCGACTGTCTGCACCAGTGCTATGTCGCTATGCAATTGGTAGACTGCCGCGTCGTCGCTTTCGGCCAAACCAATCAGCACATGCGGATTGGCTGGCACGCGGAGCGCAGCCAGCACCGACGCAAGGGCTCCCGGCCCTAGCTTCGCCGCTCAGCCAGCGCAGGCAGCCAGATTAGTCAGGCGGATGCGTTCGCGTTCGTCGGTCATTGCGCTTATTCCTTATGATCGAGCCGATGATTCCATGGTAAACGCAAAGGTGCGAAGACGCAAATTGGATGGGGAGGTTATCACCGCAAACCACTGGCACGTTCAAGGGCTGACAGAACTTTTGATCTGGAACCCGGCCCTGTAGGGCCGGGCTAGGGTTACGAAGCCCGCTGCGCGGGTTGCTAGCTCTCTCCCTCAGTTCTTCTCCCGCGTTGCAGGAGAGGAGAACGCAACGCCGGGCAGAGATAGAGATGCGGCCGTTACACTACCGCACTCTATAGGAAAGATTTGCCTAGCGGATCACCACTTGAGCTGCATCCGTCGGCCATTCACGTACTGCGGCGCATACCGGCGGCTCAGCGCGAAATCAATCCCCTCTTGCAAGGTGGTTTTGGCCACGAGATCGTAAAACTCTACCCCGATATGGACAAGGGTCTGGGCAATTTCGGGACTAATACCGGTCAGCACCACCTGCGCACCGAGCAGACCGGCGGCCTGCGCCGCGCGGATCAGCGCGCCGGCAACTTGGGTATCCACCACCTTTACACCGGTAATATCAATGATCGCCACAGTCGCCCGATAACGGTTAATGCCTTCCAACAAGGTCTCCATCACCTGCTGGGCACGGGTCGAGTCAATCGTCCCAATCAACGGCATCGCCACTACACCGGTGGCAATCGGCAGCAACGGCGTGCTCAACTCGCGCAAAATCGCTTGTTGGGCTTGGATCACCTGCTCTTGGAGCGCCAGCCGCTGCCGCTCCTCTTCGGCGCGCAATTGCTCGGTAATATCTCGATTAATCGACGCATAGCCAACAATGCGGCCATTGCGGTTACGCAGTACTGGCACCGAGCACTGAACCATGATAATCGTCCCATCACGGTGGAGGTAGCGTAGAGTGATGCGGGCAATACCGGCCCGCTGTGGCTGGCGCATAGCCGCCTCGAGACGGGGGCGATCGTCAGGGTGGACGAGATCGAGCCACACTTTGCCGGTCAAAGTCTCGTAGCCGAGCATCGCCGCAAACGCCGGATTGGCGTAGGTAATGATCAGATCAGGATCGGTAATGCCAATCCCATCAGGCGCATTTTCAACTAACAAGCGGAAGGTGCGCAAGCCTTCTTCTTGATGGCGCAATTCAGTAATGTCCTCGTAGAAACCAAGCACACCTATTATTTCACCGTTGCGCCGCAAGGGCAACTTCGCCGTGCGCAGCCAGATCACCGAACCATCACCGCGCGTCAAGGTCTCTTCAATATCCAGTTTGGGGCCAGTATTCATAATCGCGCGGTCGCTATGCTGGTAGATCGGCGCTTTCTTATGCCACGGCAGATCGAAATCAGTCTTGCCAATAATCTGTTTGAAACTCGTCAGACCGGCATCATCCAATACCCGCCGGTTACAACCAAGAAATCGCGACTCTTTATCCTTCCAAAACACGCCCACCGGCAGATTGTCAATCACGGTATAGAGCATTTCACGCTTTTCATGCAATTCTTGGCGCAACCGCTCCTGCTGGGAAATATCATGGCCGATGGACGTAAAATGAGTCGGATGGCCTTGCTCATCGTAGTGAATCGTCACCGACCACAGAAACGTGAAGAGCGTGCCGTTGCGATGCACAATGCGATTCTCAATCGCAGCCGTGCGCAGACCTTGCTGCACCCACTCACGTACCTGCTGCTGCAAACGTTCGCGGTCAGCGGGACAGGTCAGTTCCAACACCGTCTTGCCAATACATTCTTCGGATGAATAGCCAAAGTAGCGATGAGCCGCCGCGTTCGCATACGTGATCACACCATGCATATCGGTTTCGGTGACAAGCAGTGCTGCGCCATCCAGCGCAGCTTGGACACGTTGCAGACGAGCGATATCCGCGGGTTGGCCCGAGGCGGATGAAGAATAGGCAAGCATGGACGATCTCCGGCGATTGATGAGAATGGTCAAGATCTTCTGTCGAGGCAGCCTTTGCCCAGCACACGCTCAATATGGTAGATGAGAAGCAAGGGATCGTCAATCAGGGCTATTAACGATTTTTTAACAATCAGGGTGAAACGTTAGCAGACTATGCCCCGCCGTACCACCGCAAACGCCGCCCACAGCGCCGGGTGCGCAAAGGCCGGATCGGCACGCAGCGCTTGTTGAGCCGTGCGCAACGCCTCCGGCGGCGATTGGTCAGCACTGAGCGCCTGATAGAAGCGGCGCATCAGGGTGGCGGTGGCGGCATCGTTAATCGGCCATAGGCTGACCATGATTCGGCGCGCACCCGCGATCAGCAACGCCGATTGCAACGCTAGTAACGCGCCGCCGCTTTCAATCCCGTGCGCCGTCGTGCAGCCGCTTAAGACGACGAGTTCGGTACCGGCAAGGTTAAGGTTGTAGCAATCGGCAATCGTGAACATCCGGCCAGCGAGTTGCAACCCGGCAAAGATGGTCGCTTCCGCACCCAATTCGGTGTGCGCGCTCAGGTGGAGGATACGCGGCGCCTGCGTCAGAGTACGAAGCATATCCGCTGCTGCCGGATCATCAACCGAGATTCGCGCATCCGGCAACGCCTCTTTCACCGCCGCAATCTCTTGGGCTACTGCATCGAGTTCACCTTCGGCAGAAGCACCGATTGCCAACGGTGGGCCGGGTTCACCGGCGGGCACCGGTATGTTCAAGAGCACACCGCTCGGAATCTGCTCGATCAGGTAGCGTTCGCCGAGATAGTGATCGCCATCCCACAGCGCAGCAAACGGCACATAATGCAGCGGTGCGCATGGCGCAATGAGCAGCGTGCCGGCTGGCGGCAGTGGCAGCGGCGCAATGAGCAGATCGTAAAGTTGGCGCAAGACAGGGAGGGTAGTTGAGATCAGAGCGGCATGCTGTCTCGACGGCAACGACAAAACTTTGAGATTGCGCGTCACCAACTTTTGCAATGTATCACTGACTGCTACAACCGAACCGAGCCACGTTGTCGTCACACGTCCGTCCCGATCGAGACAACAGGCTAACAGATCATCGTCGCAACGGAGGTACTCAATCAAGAGGTCAGCATCCATGCGGGCAGCAATAGCTGATGGCTCGACTGCGGCGCTAGTCATGGCACCGCTGGTGGGTGCCATTGCATGCAGACGCAGCCGGTAGCGCTGCGCCTCCAACTGGACTAAGACGCTGCGCAGTTCGTCGGCTTTGGCCTCATTGCCATGGTACCTGTAGTATGCTGCTTCCCAACGTAACGTGACGATCCGCTGGTAGAGGTCATCAGTTGCAGGCGCATCAAATGGCACCCCTTGACCAGTGCGACGCGCCATTAGTTCGGCGATGGCGCTGCCCTTGGCCCGCCACATAGCGCGCAGGGCGTGTTCATGCCAACCTTGGCGAGCAGCCAAGCGGGCAAAAACTGGCAAGACATCGTTGCGCCGATCTTGGAAATCGGCAATCAGCTCCTCGACGCTTAGCTCGGCGCGCAGCGCATCATCGATCTGCGCTGCAGTTGCGAGATGCTCCGCCGCTGCTTCAATCGCGTCTCGTTCCAGCACACGACCGAGTTCAGCGTGGATGGTGCGTTGCCACCAGATCAAGTCAGCAACACGACTTTGGGCCAGCGCCTGCTGCCACTTGACAATGGCGGTCTCGCGATGACCTTGTGCTGCCGCTAAACGCCCCTCTAACCAAAGGCGCTTCACGAGCAACTCAGGCGAAGCGTCAGGCGGCAGATCGGCAACCAGCCATTCCCTTGCTCTATCAGGTTGGTTCCGAAGCAGCGCCAGCCGGGCCAACTCTAGACGAGTGTCAGCCGCTTCGAGAGAAAGATTGAGCGCACTAAACTGATCGAGCGCGTGCGCCAACATCGTATCAATCTGGGTATCTGACGGATCAAGATCACGCCGAACATTCGCACCGGCCAATGACGCCCGCGCAGCATACTGCTGCAACCCTGCTTCGCCAAACACCCAGCGAGCTTCATCGTAGGCACGGCGGGCGGCACGCAGAGCGCCGAGCTGCGCCAGCAAGTCTGCTTCGTACAGGAGGGTAGCGGCGTAATCCATCGCCACCGTCTGAAAGCCGGCCAATGCCCGCTTGAAGGCAGCGAACGCCTCTGCCAACCGCCCCACGGCACTGTAGTAGACACCCAGATTCAGATCGATTCGGGCTAACGTCAACATGGGCGGCGGAGTCATTGCCTGCAACGTTTGCCGGCTATCAAGCAGAATGGTTTCGCTTTCGCGGATGCGACCCGTACAGGCAAAGATGAAGGCCTGATTAATCCGCGCCTCAGTGCGCGCTTCTATCATCGCTGCTGTGTCATACCGCGATGCAAGGGCTATAACGCCTTCGTTAACAGCCAATGCCTCCTTATAGCGTCCTTGTTCCAAGAGCAAGAAACCATAGTTGAGATCGAGGTCAAGTCGGTAGCTGATCGCATCGTCGCCAACCCAATCAAGGTAAGATTTGGCTTGCTCATACGAACGATCAGCGGCGCGAAATTGGCCAAGGGTCGCATAGACCCCGAGCAGGTTGCTATGCAGCCGGCCAATAGCAAGATGGTCGCCTTTTTGTTCGTAAATCGGTAATGCTGCCCGATAACAACGTACTGCCTGTTCGGGATCGACGTATGCAGCCCAATTACCGCGCGCCCAGTGCGCCAACGGCATCGCAAACGGCTCATCGACCAGCCGTTGCGCCACAGCATATGCAGCGCGCGTGATACGCTCGGCTTGGGGGGTATCGGTTTTTATCAACTCGTCGCTACGACGTTTTAATGCTGCTACGACATCAAGCGTAAGGCTCGATTGGTGCTGAGCAAGCCATCCTTCCCACTCGTCATCGGCGAGTGCAAGCAAGGCGTCCACCACATCGAAACACATCATGACAACCTTTGCACGTCAATGAAACAGCATTGATACGACGAACTGGGCTGATCTCGTTGCATTCGCCACAATCGCCGACCTCTATCCGTAGCAGCACAACCGCTCAATCCTCAAGGTCAATGTATCAACTTCTTAACTCGTTGTCGCCTCACCGAGCTGGATCGGATCAATCACAATCTCTTTATCAGGCATCACGATAGTTAACCGATACGACCCAGCCGGCAGATCACGCACCGTAAATGAACCATCGTCTTCAACCTCACCGACGACTGCCGGCGCATTGGCACAAGCGGCTATCACTTGCTCAATTGGCTGCGGAACAGGCATCCCATCCGTTAAACTCACCTCGCCAACGAGTGTCCAACGTGGTGCAACAGCCACTTTGCGAGTGACACTCAAGGTAATCAGCTCTGCCTCGGTCATATAGACCATCGCATCACCGCGAAGTTTTAACTTTAACGACGGCGCCAAAACGGCTTGTACCAAGCGCCGGATAGGATGCGCCGGCACTGGTTCCTCAAAAGGAACCTCTTCCATTTGCTGCAACAACGCTAATTCCTCGCGACACAGGCGGCACCGATTCACATGTTGATGGACGACTAGCGCCGTAGTGCTATCGAGCTGGTGGTGATGATAATCGAGCAATGTATCTACATCGGGACAGGTGAGGCGGTAGAGGCGTGCTTCGATTAGGGCGATTTCGGCAGCTAGTTGGCGTGCACGTACAACACACGTCGGATTGGCTTCGACCAATGCGCGCTGAGCCTCTGGCAATAACCCTTCTACATAATCCAGCAATGTCTCTTCAGCGAGATCGCACGACTCATCCATACGCTCCTCTCCTTCGTTACCATCATCGATCCGCATTTCAAGAAATGCCGAGTCGTCCGCTTTTCGGCGTCGCCGAGAAGCAGGCGTTTGGTCAGGTTTGCCACCCGATGCTGCCGAATCACTGCTTTGATCATCATCTCTTGAATCGAGACCAACCAGTTCACGGAAAACCGGATCGTGCCGCAAGCGGCGGCGGAGGGTTTGGAGCGCTTGGTAGACCGATTGTTGATCTGGGAATAGATCGGGATGAGATTCGACAACCTCAAACGGTTTGTACCCCTGAAAGAACACTAGCTCGAATAAAAGACAATCCTTTGCAGTAAAGACACGTTCTATATAAGCGAGAATTTCGGAGACACGTACTGTATCAACAGGCAGGCTATAAGCAATGTGCCGTTCCGTATCAAGCAACTTGTAGCGAGACCACCGATCTTTTTTACGCCTCATCTGCAATACGGCTCGCTCAACGCATGTCTTTAGGTATTCGAGCAACGGCGCTAAATTATCAGTCGCGGTAAGGGAAGCATGTTTTGTACCACCTTTATGCAAACCAACCCATGCCTCATCGATGGCCGTTTGCAACTCGTCATTGTCGAGTCTGTAGTTTACTCGCCCGACCCATTGGTACAGCATCCGGTTAAAGATTCGGACGACCTCCGTCCACGCATCTTGATCGCCGGCAAAGGCCCGCCGAAAGAGTTCCATACAGCACGGCGAGCGTTGTTCACCGGTTTGACGAAAGGCAGTTCGCTCGGTTTGACAACAGGTGACGAGATCGTCGAGCAGGCGATGATCGGACGACATACAAGCTCCGGGTAAGGAATTATTGTTGCAGTATCGTATGCTCTTGTTATAGCATATTTTCTTGACCGGTTGAACAGGTATATACAGCATTGTGAGGGAGAATTCTGATGCGCTCTTCACTCCTCATATTCGCTTCTATCCTCTCGCTCATTCTCCTGCTCGCCCCGCCAGTGTTTGCCGTTCCACCTGCACCGGTTAACGATGATGACTTGATTGCACCTTTACCACGCGGCTGTATCCGGGTGTCGCCGCCCGGCCAACCCGACTCGCCGTGTTGTATCAATGGGAAGGTCTACCTCGATGGCGAACCGGTAGTAGGCGCTGAAGTGATTATTCGTAATGAAAATGGCGACCAGATCGCACGCACAAGTACCCGGACTAATGCCTTTGACGAACCCACATACGAAATACTGCTGCCGGCAAGTACACGTAATCAGACGATCAGGATAACCGTGCGTTACCAAGGCCGTGAGACAACGGTTTTTCACACCGTCTTTGATGGTAGCCAACAGGTAGACATCGTTCTGCCACGCAACTATGCAATCGATTACGTTCGCCAACGTGATTTCGCCATTCCCAGCGCAGTCACAACAGTGACTGCGCTTGCCGTTATGCCGAACGGCAATGTCATCATCGCCGGACGCACGTCCCAACCTGCGGCAACGATTGTTCAACTCGACCCAGATGGCACACTCCGACGCGCATGGGCATTGCCCTCTGAACTGACCGAACCGATTGATCTGGCAATGAACGGCACGACGGTATATGTGCTTGATGCCGGCAGTAAGCAGGTGTTCCTCTTTACCACCGACGGCGTGCAACAAGGTCGGTTGAGCGGCTTCGCCAGCGAGTTAGTTATGCCGGTCGCACTAGCAGCAGCGCCGGATGGAAGCCTTGCCATCGTTGATCGCAGTTTGCGCCGCGTCCTGACGGTATCGGCGAGTGGCAACCTCGTGCTCAGTTGGGGCGGTGAAGGCAGCGGGTACGGTCAGTTCCAATTGCCCGGCGATGTCGAAATTGACGAACAAGGCAACATATACGTTGCCGACTTCGCCACCAAAAAAGTACAGAAGTTCTCGCCAACCGGTGTTTACCAAGCATCGTTTGTGCTGCCGATCGACGGACTGCCCGCCAACGGCACGTTCAATGCATTTAAGCTCCGCGCCGGTAATCGCCTGTTCGTCAATGCTACGAGCAACGCCGCGATCATGGTCGGTCGCTTGAGCAACTGGGTACTTGAAGCGTGGTTTCCGCTCGGCAGCGAGGCGGCGAGCGTATGGGACGTGGCCACCACTAGTGACATTTACACCGTCCACCAGACCGAACGCCGCATTCGTGTCTACCGGCCAATGACCTATACCCGACCAATTGCCACGCTTGTCTGGATGTCCGGTACATTCCTCGATAGTGGACAATCGCTCACCCTAGTCGGCAGCGGGGCCGATAGTGATGAGACACCAACGATTACCTACTTCGAGTGGCGGTTAAATGATAATCAGGTGCTTGGCACAACTCCAACGCTCACAGTAAACAACTTGCCCGCCGGCACTCATCGAATCTCGTTTCGAGTGCGCGATAGTGAAGGCGAGTGGTCACCGCCGATCTATCAATATATTGCATCGCACGTGAAAACGTGGACGATGCTCTTGTATCTCGCTGGAGATTATGTCGATAGGACGTATCAGAGCATGGAATTCGCGCTCAACCAGTTAGCAGACTTATTCAGCAGGAGCACCCTGCGCAATGGCAACGTGCGTGTTGTCGCGCTGCTTGATGGCCCTGCCAACAACGATACCCGTTTGTTCACGTTTGAACCGGGAAGAGGGATGACGGTTGAGAATCGCGGCGAACGAGCGATGGATGATCCAAATACATTGCGCCAGTTCCTATTAGAGGGTCAGAGCCGCTTCCCAGCAACCTATTACTACGTGGCCATTGCCAACCACGGGCAAGGGGTCACAGGCATTGGGTGGGACTACACTAGTGATCTGGCCGATGATGGCTTCGCCAATGATAGTGCCTATCTCTCACTGGCTGAACTACGCCAAGCACTGCGTCCGGGTGACGGCTTTGCCCCGATCACGATTCTCCACCTTGATGCCTGTTCGATGAACACCCTCGAATTAGCCTACGACCTACGCGATCAAGTTACCTACCTGATCGCGTACCAATACCTCGGCTGGAGCAGCTTTCGGTATGACGAATATGCTCAGATTCTGAACAACAGCGTTGAGCCGCGCGCAGCGTCAGCGCAGATTGTTGCGCGCTACGCCGGATTTCATACCCAGCGACCGCATACTGCATCGGCGCTCGATCTCAGCAGAACTAGCAGGACACGCGAGGCGCTTGATCTGCTGGCCGAAACGCTGATCGGCCTGTACAACGATCGCACGCATCCAGCCTTGCAAGACATTCGCAGTCTCAGCCAAACATTTGATGGTGATGATGATAATCTGCTCAACGAACCAACCGAACCATACGTCGATCTGAAAGACTGGGCTACGCGATTGCGCGATGCCCAACTCAATCAACACGTGACCGAACGGGCGAACATACTATTGAGCGAGCTAAACGACTTGATCATCACGAACCGTTATGGGTCGCCCGCCGAGAGCGAGGTGCGCCTTGAGCACACCAACGGCGTTTCGATTGTCTATCCCTTTGCTGCTTCGCCGTTGCTGAACAGCTACGTCAATGACCGGCTATTTACGTTTACGCGAGGAACGAAATGGGCGCAATTCCTGCGTGGCCTCGATCCCTTGTCGCCGAATCAACCGCCTCACACCGACGACCGGCCGATCATGGGGCCTAGCACGTTACTAGAACTACCAGTGCATCGAGTCTACACACCGCTCATCTTACGCTGAAAGCCAGCGCCCGTCGCGAGAGAGGAGACCAACAATGCGCCCCACGACGTTCATTACAGCGTTGGCAAGCATCATGCTTTTGCTCGCGCCGTTCAGCAGCACGCCCACGGCAACAATATCTACCATCAATACTGTCGCCGGAACGCCAGCGGTTGCTGTATCACCGTCCTTGCACTTCATCGCAAACACAGGCCAATTCGACTCGCGTGTCCACTTTCTCGTGCATGGCAGCGACCGCACGATTTGGCTGGCCGACGACGGCATCTGGGTAACGTTGACCCGCTCAACGCCGGCGGCGCCCGACGTGCCGAAGGCAGCGGCAGTGAAGATCTCATTCCTTAGCGCTAACCTACCCTCCCGGATCGAGCCGTTTGGACGGCTACCAACATCGATCAACTACTTTATCGGCAACGATCCAACCCTATGGCGAACCAACGTCCCGGTTTACGCCGGGATTCATTATCGCAACCTCTACCCGGGAATGGATCTCGAAATCAGCGGTGCCAGTGGACGGTGGACGTGGCGACTGATCTGCGCCAACACACCGTGTCCGGCAACCACACTGGCGCAGGTGCGCCTGCGAGTCGAGGGGGCCGAACCGCTGATGGCGAGCGGGGTTAAACCGGCGGCAGTGGCACCAACCAACCCGACGGCCATTCGATTAGCAACGGCAGTCGGTGAGTTCACGCTACCGCTGCTGACAGCAACCGGCGCAGAGGGGCGATCACCGCGCATCGAACGGTTAGACACGGCACGGTTTGACATTACCGCCCCCTTTGCTGACGAGTCTGCACAGCCGGCTACTGCCACACCTGCCGGCGCTTCTGACCTACTCTTCGCCACTTTCCTCGGCGGGATTGATGATGACAATGGTACCGGTATTGCGGTAGACGGGAGCGGTAACACCTATGTAACGGGCGATACCTTCTCCGTTGACTTCCCAACTACGCCGGGTGCGTATGATCCAACCTTCAACGGCAGTAATTACAACGTCTTCGTTGCGAAGCTGACTTCTAGTGGGACGGCACTGCTCTACGCTACCTTCCTCGGCGGAAGTCAGTGGGACTCGGGCGAAGGCATTGCGGTAGACGAAAGCGGGAACGCCTACGTGGCAGGTTATACTCAGTCTGCCGATTTCCCCGTCACACCGAGAGCGTATGATAAAACCTATAACAGCGGTGCTGGCGGTGATGCCTTTCTTGCCAAGCTGAACCCCAGCGGGACAATTCTGCTTTACGCTACCTTCCTCGGCGGAAGTAGAGATGACTATCTCTACGACATTGCCCTAGACGGGAGCGGCAATGTCTTCATGATAGGCAAAACTGAATCGGCTGACTTCCCGACTACTGCGGGAGCGTATGATACAACCTATAATGGCGATTACTACGGTGACGCCTTCGTGGCGAAGCTTAGCTCGAGCGGAACGGAACTGCTTTACGCCACCTTCCTCGGCGGAAGCGGTTGGGATGTAGGCTACGACATCGCGCTAGACGGGAGCGGCGCTGCTTACGTGACCGGCTGGACTAGATCAACCGATTTCCCTACCACCGCTGGGGCGTATGATAGGACGTACAACGGTGGTGGCGATGTCTTCGTGACGAAACTGAACCCGAATGGGACGGGGTTGGTCTACGCCACCTTTCTTGGAGGGAGTGCTTCTGACTCGATTAGGGGCATCGCAGTAGACGGAAGCGGACATGCTTATGTAACGGGCTGGACGACCTCTACTGACTTTCCAACTACGGCAGGGGCCTATGATACGACTTTCAACGGCGGCGACTACGATGCCTTTGTCGCGAAGCTGAACCCCAGCGGGACGGGGTTGGTCTACGCCACCTTCCTTGGCGGAAGTACTATTGACCGTGGCTACAGCATTGCAGTAGACGGAAGCGGCAATGCCTACGTAACAGGCGAGACTTCCTCCGTTGACTTCCCAACCACATCGAGAGCGGTCAGTACGATCTTCAACGGCGGTGACTACGATGCCTTCGTTGTCAAACTTAACCCAAGCGGGAGGGAGCTAGTCTACGCCACCTTCCTCGGCGGGAACGATTGGGACACAGGGAGAGCTATCGCGGTGGACGAAAGTGGTAATGGCTATGTGACAGGGTGGACTGACTCTGGAAACTTCCCAACCACGCCGGGAGTGTTTGATATGACGCACAACGGTTACAACGACGCCTTCGTAGTCAAATTGGCGCTGGCAGATACCTACACCATCAGCGGGCGCATTACCACCCCTACCGGTGCCCCCGTCACCAACGTGACGGTCAGCAACGGCACGCGCTCTGCTCTCACCGACGCCAACGGCAATTACACCCTGACCGACGTGCCGGCAGGGTCATACACCCTCACCCCTTCTCGCGATGGCTATACCTTTACCCCGCCCACGCACACGGTGACGGTCAACGGCAACCTTGGCGGGATGGATTTCATTGCCATCTTTGGCTTCGCCATCAGCGGGCGAGTGCTCGATGACGCCGGTACGCCTGTCGTCGGCGTCACCATCTCTACCGGCACCCACAGCACCACCACCGATAGCACCGGCGCTTTTACCCTCGCCGGTCTTGCCGCCGGCGCTTATACTCTCACCCCGACTAAAGCCGGCTATGCCTTCGATCCGCCGTCACGGCGCGTGCAAGTCAACGGCAATTTCACCGGCATTGCCTTTCGCGCCTTCCAGCCCGACCCAGCCAAACCGATTGACCTCATCGTTTCGTTTGACGGCAATCCTACTTCGGCGCAACGTGCCATTTACGAAGACATCTTCCGCTCTTTCGCCGATGCCGTCTTCGAGTTCACCAACGGTGCTCACAAAGTGCGCACCGTGCAGTTCTATACCAACGGCGCTCGACGCACCGACGCCCACATCCGCTGGCTAGCGCGCTGCCTACCGCAGGCCAACGTCGGCAGCGCGCTTATCCCCGGCGCGGCCATCGTGATGTGCGACACCATCGACGACAGCGACGCCAATCTGCTGGCCGACCCCGCAGTAGCCGGCTACATCCTCGCCCACAATTGGGGACACGCTTACTATGGGTTATACGACGAAGGCCCGCTCAACGCTCCCTGCCCGCCTAACCAACCCGACCGCGCATGTAGCACCGACGAAGCAGTGATCCACACCCTGATGAACCCACAAGCACCGTGGCAGGCCCGCATCGAGGGGCCGGTGTGGCTGAATGCCTCGACGGTGCTGAACCGCCGCACGCAGACGGCGCAGTACCGGATGCATCAGGCTAGCAGTTGGGAGACGTTAGCGCGCCCACTGTGGGCCGATCTACAGGTAGCCGGACGCTATCCACCGCGACCCTATCACCCCGAGCTAGCCACCGTCGCCCCGGCGAGCGGGCAGGCGGCACCGATTGATCTGGTCAGTGGACACACGGCGCGTAGCCGTTTGACCATGCGCTGGGAGACAGCAACTGCTAACTTGGCGAGCACATCAGCAACCATGACCGCCAGCGTGACCGTACTCAACGGTGATACGGCATCGGCAGGCTCCCCGCTGGTGACAGCGGCTGTACTACGTCGTGCGTATCCAGTAGCCGGCGCGACGACGGTGGGCGTGCTGCGGGCCGCCAATGGGCAGGAGTGGACGTTCACCCTGCACGATGACGGCAGCGGGCCGGATTGGCAGGCGCACGACGGCATCTACATCGGACAGGTGACACCGCCAGTGGCAGGGACGTACACGCTTGACGTGCGCTTTAGCAATCCGAACGGCGCAGCAGTGGAGGTGTATGACAGCGGGAGCATCATTGTGCCGCCGGGCAAGACAGTCACCATTCCGCCACCGCAGCCGATTAACGAATTGCTAGATGTGACGGCGCACACAACGGTTATCGTGGGCAACGGTCGACACTGGCAAACCCACGTGCCGTTAGTCGTGCGGTAGAGACGACGGTCTGCCGGCCCGTCGCGGTACGGACGCGATTGCGATGGGCTGGCAAGCCGTGTCTACCTACGACAAATCGAAACAGCATGACGGCCGCCACCTGTCAGTGGCGCTCACACAGGACTACGGCTGGCAGGCGGCTGTTAAGGCCGAATAGCATCTCACTGCGGTTGCTCACCATCCAGAGCGTCTGGTTGAACCCATGCTGCGACAGACCCAGATTGTCCATTCTGACCACGCGCTGATGCCGACGGCGAGTGCTAGCCGCGCTCAGCGCATCGTGCTGCGTCTATTTGCATCGCTGTACCCACACGTCACCCCACCGCTACAACGCACTACCGCGTGATTGCCTACCGTCCACTGGTGGTACGCGAGCAACGTTTTACGCGACTCCACATGGATTATGGCCTCTGGTTCCGCTCTAAAACGCATAGCCCCTTGGTGGGCGAGTTGACAAGCCTGCATATCAGGTACAGGCCTCCTTCGCTGACCAATCGCTCTCCCTTCCACCGGAAGAGGCGCGTCTGCAAGCTGCACCATCTGTGGGGCGCACTAAAACGAACGCAAGCCAGTGCCTACAAGCAGCACTGATCGCACCAGCACCCTGCCGAATTGTGACCGATTGCTGCATTTCTTTTTGCAGAAACACCACACTGTTGAGTTCTGCGAGGTACAAATATGCGGTATCGGTTGCACATCTCATTACCTACCCGACATACCCGCACAGTATCACAAAATTGGTATATAGCCCACCGCCCCCACCCTCACTACAATCCGTACTAGAACATCCTACAAACACTCGTAACTGCTGCGTCCCCGCCACGTGCTCAGCAAGCGCTATACGGTCATCATCCGCTGGCAAGAGAGATTTGGTCTGGTCTGACACCCACAACTAGGAGGCACATCATGCAGACAAGCAAAACAAAGCCAGCTCTTCGCCGGTTGTCTTTCGGATTGGTCGTTTGGTTGGTTCTGAGCATTAGCGTAGTCCAAATACCCTTTGCGACTCTAACCACACCAGCCATTGCTTCGCCTACCCTCGACCCGGCGCTTGAGCAAGCGGTGAAGACGGCGATCATTACTCAACATCCAACGGCAGCCTCAACACATATCATCGTCTCGCCAATCAATCAGGTCAAAGCGTGGGTGTTCGGCTCCACCGCCCTCATTCCGCAACCGGAATTGACCACTGAGACGGACGATGAACCCGTTCCGAGCATTCTCCTCTTCTTGGCCGAACAACAGGCTAGCGGATGGAACGTCGCCCTAGAACATTCCACTGAGTTTACCGCAGCCCTCACTCGCATTCCGCGAAACCTCTTAACGCCAGAACAATGGGCAACGATGCCGACGACGGCCCAATTGAGCGGTGACGGCTCGATGTGGCTGAATCTACCGTGGGCGATTGGTGAAACGTGGTTACTTACTGGCGGCCCACACAGACACAGTGGTATTCGCGCTGCACTCGATTTCGCCGTCAATGGCGGTCGGGTGCGAGCAGCACGCGAAGGGGTTGCCTACTTGCCGTGCGGCCAACAGTCTGATTACGTCCGAATTGATCACGGCGGCTTTAGCACCAACTATTACCATCTCTCTGGGATTGCTGTTGCGAATGGAAGCGCGGTTGCTCGATACACTTACATCGGCATGATCGG
>NZ_CALLJH010000003.1:0-94657 GCF_938091255.1 uncultured Chloroflexus sp. | reverse complement strand
GGAGATGGTGATGCCGGGCGATAACGTGGTGATGACGATTGAGCTGATCGTGCCGGTGGCCATCGAAGAGGGCCTCCGCTTCGCAATCCGCGAGGGTGGTCGCACCGTTGGCGCCGGCGTCGTGACCAAGATCCTTGATTAACGCCTGAGGCCGGATTCGCTGAGCTGCCGGTGGCCTTGCCGCTGCCGGCAGCTTCAAAGTGAAGGGTATACAATGGCCGTGGCCAAAGATACAGAGCGCGACATTCAAGAAAACATCCTCGTGCGCACGTTTCGCGAGACGCGCAGCGAGTTACGGCAAGTCGTTTGGCCAAGCCGCGAAGAGACGATTCGCCTGACGGTGCTCGTGATTGTAGTGTCGTTGGTGATCGGGTTGCTACTTTTTATTAGTGATTCGATCTTCACCTTCCTCTACACGAGCCTCGTGAGCCTCGTCCAGTAAGCTGTTCGCGAACGGGGGCTGCCCATGTCTGAGGAAAAAGAAAAAGAGACTGATGATCGGCGTTGGTACGTGATTCACACGTACTCAGGCTACGAGAATAAAGTAAAGCAAAATCTGGAGCATCGCATTGCCTCGATGGAGATGCAAGACCAGATTTTTCGCGTCATTGTGCCGACCGAAGAAGAGATTGAAATCAAGAATGGCCAGCGCCGCACAGTCAACAAGAAGATCTATCCCGGTTATGTGTTGGTGCAAATGCGCCTGACTGACGATTCGTGGTATGTGGTGCGTAATACGCCGGGTGTGACGAGCTTTGTCGGGCATGGGAATAAGCCGACCCCGCTTGAGGATGAAGAGGTAAAGGCCATTCTGCGCCAGATGGAGGGCGAAGCGCCGAAGGTGCGCGTCAGCTATCAGAAGGGGCAGGCTGTTAAGATTATCGATGGCCCATTCACCGATTTCGAGGGCATCGTTGATGCGATCGACCACGAGCGGGGCCGCGTGCGGGTGCTGGTCTCGTTCTTTGGTCGGGAAGCGCCGGTGGAGCTTGACTTCTTGCAAGTGACCCGGTTGGTTGAGTAAGATGGTTCCGTTATCCGTGACCTCGCCGGCTGCGTGAGGGAGGGAAGGCGTTTCACTGCTTCCCGCTATGTAAGGAGTAGTGTTGTGGCTAAGAAACTTGTCGCAGTTGTCAAGCTGCAGTTGCCGGCTGGTAAGGCGACACCGGCGCCGCCCGTTGGTCCGGCGCTCGGCCAGTACGGCATTAATATCATGGCGTTCGTAAAGGAGTACAATGAGAAGTCGGCTTCGCAAGCCGGCAGCATTGTCCCGGTCGAAATCTCGATCTATAGCGATCGCTCCTTCGTCGCTCGCCTGTTGACGCCGCCAGCGGCTGACCTGTTGCGTAAGGCTGCTGGGGTGCAGAAAGGTGCGAGCAATCCGAAGCGCACCACGGTAGGGTCTATTACCCGCGCCCAGCTGCGCCAGATTGCCCAGCAGAAGCTGCCCGATATGAACGCAAATGATATTGAGGCGGCGGAACGGATTATTGCCGGCACTGCCCGCAGCATGGGCATTAAGATCGTTGAATAAGCGTTGTTAGTTGGTGGGAGGATCAATTGATCCGCCATCACCACCCGGAGTGTTACCATGCCAAAGCACGGAAAAAAGTATCTCGCCGCGCTGGCGAAGATTGATCGCTCGCGTCTCTACACTCCAGCCGAGGCGCTGGCGCTGGTGAAAGAGACGTCGTATGCCAAGTTTGATGCGACGGTCGAAGCGCACCTGCGTCTGGGCATCGATCCGCGTCACGCCGATCAGAATATCCGCACGACGGTTGCGTTGCCCCACGGTACCGGCAAGACGGTGCGGGTGCTCGTCTTCGCGCAGGGTGAGGCGGTGCAGGCAGCGCTCGATGCTGGTGCTGATTACGCTGGGAGCGATGATCTGATTGCCAAGATCGATCGCGAGAATTTCTTCGATTTCGATGTGGCAATCGCAACTCCCGATATGATGGGTAAGGTTGGTCGCATTGGTCGCAAGCTCGGTCCTCGCGGTCTGATGCCAAACCCTAAGAGCGGTACGATAGTGCCGGCTGCCGACCTCGCCCGCACCATCCGCGAAGTTAAGGGTGGCCGTGTTGAATTCCGCAACGATAAAACTGGCATTCTGCACGTGGCGATCGGGAAGGTGAGCTTTACTCCGCAGCAGTTGGCCGAGAATTTTGTCGCCTTGATGGATGCGGTCAAGGCAGCGAAGCCGAGTGGCGCGAAAGGCACGTATATTCGCACTGTGACCCTGACCAGCACGATGGGTCCCGGTGTGCCGGTTGATCCAGCCGCGGCGCAAACCTTTAAGCCGTAACAGTTATATCTATCTCGTGGCTGCCTGAGACAGCCGGTGAGCATGCGCTCGTAATGGCCCCCGTTGGGCCGCCGGCCGAGGTGGTGTCTGAGATGCGATAGCCGTGAGCGTTGCGCTCGCTCTATCGATAGTGCGCAGTGTTTGGCTGCGCTCATCTCGGTCGCTCGGTCTCAGGACGCGAGCGACCATTTTTATTGTGACTTCATCAGAGAGGAGGTGAGATAGATGCCAACGCAGCGCAAGATTGAAACCGTTCATGAGTTGACCGAGAAGCTGCGCCGCGCTCAGTTGGTCGTAGTGGCTGACTATCGTGGGAGTGGTCGTGGCATGACCGTTGCTGATATGACCGAGCTGCGCCGAAAGTTGCGTGAGCACGGTGGCGAAGTCGTGGTGGCGAAAAATACGCTGCTCAAGATTGCTGCGAATCATACCGGTCGCGAGGCGCTTGATCCGTTGCTCTCCGGCCCGACCGCAGTGACCCTTGCTTACGATGATGCGGGGAAGGTGGCGAAGGCGCTGCTTGATTATCTCAAGTCAGGCAATAAGAGCTTTACTGTCCGTGGTGCGTTGCTCGGCAAGACGCTGCTGCCAGCCGATGCGCTTGAGCAGGTGACGAAGCTGCCGTCGCGCGAGCAGGCGCTGGCACAGGTGGTCGGCGGAATCGCAGCGCCGGTTTCCGGTGTGGTTGGTGTGCTCAACGCCGCGATCTCCAATGTGCTGTACGTCTTGCAGGCTCGTATTGATCAATTGCAGCCGCAGAATTCGTAGGAATAGCACAGCAGTGCTGGGCTGTTGGGTACAGCAACGCTGTGCCCGTACAGGGAATGAGGTTATTAGTACTACATAAAGGAGTATACATACCATGTCGAAGATCGATTCGATTATCGAGATGATCGAGGGCCTGAATGTTCTCGAGCTGGTCGAGTTGAAGAAGAAGATGGAAGAGAAGTGGGGCGTGACAGCGGCAGCGCCGGTGATGGCGATGGGTGTTGCCGCGCCAGTGGCTGCTGCCGGTGACGGCGCTGCCGCTGCTGCGCCGGTTGAGGAGAAGACTGAGTTTGATGTCATCCTCAAGGAGGCTGGCCCCAACAAGATTCAGGTCATTAAGGTGGTGCGCGAGCTGACTAGCCTTGGCCTGAAGGAGGCGAAGGATCTGGTTGAGGGTGCGCCCAAGCCGGTGCGCGAGGGTGTGAGCAAGGAAGAGGCTGAGGCGGCTAAGGCCAAGCTGGCTGAAGCTGGTGCTGTGGTCGAGATTAAGTAAGCTGTTTCGTCTCGCGATGGTGTACGGGCACAGCAATGCTGGGCCCGTACACTGTTTCGGCAAGGGTGTGGTATAGTACATACCCGATGAGGCCAATACTGCCACGCGCTTTTCGCGCTGTCGAGCAATTTAGCGAACTGTATGCCACTGTCGCCCCGTCGTTGCACGCGCAGCAAGAACGGGTGCAAGCTTGCTTGCGCTCGGCTATCGACCGGCCAGCGTTACTTGATGCTGTTGTCGCCACACTGCGTAATCGGCAAGGTATTGTTGCCCTCGAGTCGTCGATCGGCGCTGGCGCAACTACCTTGCTCTGCCAGTTGGCGGTGCGCTATGATTGGCCGCTCTGGCTAGCTGATGATGATGACGGCAGCGGTGCGCTGGCGTTCTATGCTCAAATTGCTGCTCTGCGCCGTCCTTCGCTGCCGTTGATCGACCCAGCAGCGTTGACCGATCCTACCGCTTGTGAACGCCTGTTGGCCGAGGTGGCCGATCCTTCCCAGCCGTTGGTGTTGTTGGTCAGTGCTCCCGACCGCGATCGGCAGCCGTTACGCTCGTTGCCGCTGCCATTGCCGTTTGATCTCCCCGCCGGGGTGACGCTGGTGATGCACGGTTCATTGCCGGTCGAACCGGATGCGCGTCTTGTTCTGCCGGTTGCTGATAGTGAGTTGATCCAAACCCAGACGACCTTGCTCGAACTGCGTCACTGTCCGCCACCATGGCGTGCGCCGTTGCTGGCCGCAGCGCAGGGTAATCTGCTCTACTTGAGCTGGGCTGAACGCTGGCTCCATCTCGGTCTGCTCAATAGTGCCGATCTGCCTGCCGATTTAAACCATTTGTTGCTGGATTGGTGGCAAGCGTTGAATCCAACCGAGCGGCGGTTGGCGGTGTTGCTGGCCGCGAGCGGCGAACCGTTGCCAGTAGCGGCGCTGGCCGAGATTAGCGCTGAGCATCCCCATTTGGTGCTCGATCGTTGGGAAGAGCAGGGACTGGTGCATATCAACCTTCGACGCTTGAGCGATGAAGACACCCTGTTGCTGGTACGTTATGCTCATCGCGCTGTGCGCCTCTTTCTGGCTCGCCATACACCCCGCGAGATGGAAGCCGCTCACGGTGAATTGGCGCAATGGTGCGCTGAACGCTTGCGGCGTAATCCCCTCGATCCGGTGAACCGTTACCTTGTGCGCCAACTGGCGCGCCACACCGCGCTGTGCCCGCCGGCTCAGCGACCGGCTCATCTACCGACCGCTCATCAAACTGCGTGGTTGCGTGAACGCGAGTTGCGTGAAGGGCTGGCCGGTGCATTGCGTGATGCTGGTTGGATGCTGTACGATGCCGCCCATGGCCCACCGTTGGCGTTAGCCCGCACTGCGGCGATCACCGGTACGCTCGCGACCCGCGCCCGCCAATTGAGCGGGGAAGTGGTGACGGCGGCGTTCCTCACTGCGATTAAAACCGGTGGTCGCGAGGGTAGCCTGCGCCGGGTGACGGCCATCGTCGAGCAGTTACCCGATGGCGTGCCGAAAGCCGCTGTGCTGCGCCAGCTCGGCGAAGCATGCTACAGCGTCAATATGCGCAGTGCCGCAATGCGCTTGCTCTCGCGCGCGCTTGATCTTGAGGCGCAACCGGTGTCACGGGCATGGCGCGATGCGCGTGATCAGGCGATCGAGGCCTTGGCGACGGCTTGCCTTGAGGCGGGTGATATTGAGCGAGCCTTGGCTTGCGCTGAACAAATCGATCTGCTCGAACGGCGCGCTCACGTTGAGACGCTAGTTGTGCGCCGGTTATTGGTCGATGGCCAGTATGATCACGCCTGGCGGCTGTCGCGTGCGATACTGCATGAGAACCGAGCCGCATGGGCGCAGGCTGAGGTGGCGGTTGCATTAGTCCGGATCGGTGATCCACGGGGCGAGATGTTGCTCGAAGAATTGAAAGTTGAGACGGCGCGGGCATGGGCCGAGATCGAGTTGGCGTGTGACCTCGCGTTGCGCAACGAAGAGGCGGCGTTTCAACGCATAGCGGCCTTGGCGAGCCCGCATCAGCGTGATCGTGGCTTAGCCCGCCTTGCCCGGGTCTTTGCGCTGGCCGATAAGGATGGTGATGCGCTGGCTGCCGCCGAACGGATTAGCAACCGCGAGTTACGGGTTACAACCCTGCTTGAGTTGCGGTTGTTGTTGCAAGGGTTGGTCGCCAATCTCGCCACCGAGCGCGCGACACGCGAGATTGATGCCTTGCAAGGCGAGGATCGTCCGATCTTGCTTGCGGCTTTGGCCTCGGCCCATGCCGCTATTGGCCGCAAGGATCGGGCGCTGGCGATTGCGTATCAGTTAAACGGCGAAGAGTTGGAACGCGCTTTGTCGCGGGTCGCGGTGGCCTGCGCTCAGGCGGGTGATTATACCGGCGCCCAAGAGGTGTTGGCTGCGATGACCGATGACGATGAGCGCGATTGGGCGCGCGATGAGATTGCGCGTTCGTTGGCGGCAATTGGTGATTGGGATGCGGCAAGTGCGCAAGCTGCGGCCATTGTGGCCGAGGACCAACGGGCGCGCACGAGTGCTGATCTGGCGATCACGCGCGCGCGGGCCGGTGAGGTGCTCGTTGCCGTCGATATGATCCGCACAATTGAGGTGGCCAGCGAACGCGGGCGCGCCTTGGTTATGATTGCGCCATTGTTGTCGGCAACCGATACTGAGTTGGCCGACCGTTTGGCTGACGAATTGCTGACTGGCGAGGTGCGCAATCGCTACCGCGCGGCGCTGGCTGTGGCGCTCGTCGAGCGTGGCGAGGTGACAACGGCTGCCGCTATTGCGCGCCGGATTCGCCGCCGTAATGAACGAGTACGCGCTGAATTGGCGATTGTGGCCGCGCTCGATCCTGCCGATCCGATGACGCTGCACCGGCTGGCGAGCACACTGGGCAAGGCAGCAATTGGGCGCGAAGAAATGTTTCATGCGCTGAGTTTAGTTGTGCCGATGTTGCAGCGCATGGGTGGTACGCAGTTGTTGGCCGAACTGGCGGCGGCGATTGTCGCCGATGATCGCGCTTAGCGTACCCGGCTTTCTACTGGCCGGCAGCATCGTCCCCTATCCGCTTCGCATCTGCCAAAAACAAAGCGCCGCGAACACCCAGAGGAACTCGCGTACCGTTGCTACCTTTCGGTCCTGGCGGGGTTCCGCAAGTATCTGCCGTTCGCGGCACTAGCTCATTATACTCCAAAATCGCGATTGCGCAACTCTTGCATCTACGAGTAGGCGTGGTATTATTCGAGACAACTGTAGTTGTAGGAGGACGCATGAGCAACGAAACCTCGCCTCGCCCTGTCAAGCGTTACGCGCGCATTGCCCCCCTCTACAAAGCACTGATCTGGACATCGTTCATCATGAATGCAGTGCTACTCGTGGTGCTGGGGATTGTGATTGGGATTTTGGTGATGAACCAGCGCCAAGTGGCGCAATTGGCCGAGAGTTTGCCGGTCTTTGCCGCCAATAATTTGGCTGAGTTGCAAGATGTTGTTGATCACCTTGAATCAGCGACGATTGTCTATACGGTGCCGTTGAGCACACGCTTGCCGATCGAGCTGGATGTGCCGATCAATGGCGCAACGATCATGACCGAGCGCAATGTTGTGAAATTGACCGAGCCGGTTTCGTTGCAGGCGCCGGCCCAGATCACGTTTCCCGGCGGCGGCGGCAATCTCAATGCCAGTGTGGCAATCGTTTTGCCCGCCGGGCTTGAATTGCCGGTCGATTTGAATATGAATGTCAAGCTGGTGACATCGATCCCGGTTGAACTTGATGTGCCGGTGAACATCCCACTCGCCGAAACCGAACTGGGGCCGCAATTCACTCGGCTCAGCGCGATTGTTGATCGGTTAGTCGAGCCGGTCGCGCCGTTGTTGCCGATGCCGGAGACCCCGCCGGATAGCAGCAAGCCGCAATGAAGCCTAACCGTGAAGTGTTCACCGGGATAACGCTCGCTGCCGAGCGCGGCGTCACTCGATGGCGGTTAGTAGCGCTACTGCCGCACGCTATGCTAGTGGCTACACTTACTCCCCGCGCAGTTGTTCAGGGCCAAAGCCAAAGGGCAACAACTCAGCCGGGGTGGTCAAGCGGCGTTCGCTCGTGTCGGCGTTGAGCAGAATGATCTGGGCGCGTGGGGCTAATTCAAAAATCACTTGCCGGCACGCGCCGCACGGGCTTGCAACGGTAGCGGTCGGCGTCACCACCGCTAGCGCTGTCACGGGTTCGGTTGTAGCCATATGCGCGTTGAACAGCGCTACCCGCTCGGCGCAGATCGTTAACGGGTACGAGGCATTTTCAATGTTTGCGCCGCTAAAGATCTGCCCATCCGCCGTGAGTACGGCTGCGCCGACGGCAAACTGCGAATAGGGCGCATAAGCGCGGCTTTGGGCCGTCAACGCAGCGGCAACGAGTCGATCAAGGACTGCTTGATCCATGCGCTTCTTTGGTTAGCGGCAATATAGGATTTTCGGCCTCCGCCGGCGCTGCCGCCTCTACCTCTTCCGGCGTATGCCGCACAATGTGCAACCGTTCGGCACGAATGCCTTTCAATGAGAGTACTGTTATCGTGACGTCACCGCAGGTCACTTCGTCACCCACTCGCGGAATCCGACCTAACTGCTCGTACACCAAGCCACCGATCCGATCGGCAGTCGTTGCTGGGAATTCTACTTCCAACAATTCGGCCACATCATCAATCGGGACACGAGCATCGACGATAAACTCGCGCGGCCCCACTTCCACAATCGCCGGCTCTTCGGTGTCGTACTCGTCGCGGATTTCGCCGACGATCTGTTCGAGCAAATCCTCTAGGGTGACGATACCAGCGGTGCCGCCATACTCATCGACTACAATCGCCATGTGAACGCGCCGGCGCTGCAAATCTTCCAAGAGCGCCTTAACCTTCATCGTCACCGGCACAAAATAGGCCGGGCGCAAGAGATCGCGCAGTGGCGTATCGCGCTTGCCGTCGCGTAAAACAGGGATAAGGTCTTTGGCGTACAGAATGCCGACCACATTATCAATTGTCTCTTCGTAGACCGGAATGCGCGAGTGACCGCGGGTGATCGCCATATCGAGCGCGCGGTCGAGCGAGCTATTGACTTCAAGCGCGGCCACATCAACGCGCGGGATCATAATCTCGCGCACCAGCGTGTCACCGAAGTCCATGACTCCCTCGATCATTTCACGCTCTTCGTGTTCGATCCAACCCGCCTCTTCACCGGCGCTCATCATCAGCCGCAGCTCTTCTTCTGTCACTAGCGGCGTCGGCGGGGCCGGTTTGCCGCTTAAGAGGGTGAAAATGGGGCGGGTCATGGCATTGATCACGGCCATCAACGGCCACAAGATCGTGGCGACAATCACCAGCGGGCGGGCCAGCACCAACAGGGTGGTGTCGGGGTTGCGGCGCGCGAGCGCCTTGGCCACCACTTCGCTCAGCAGCAGAATAGCAAACAGGAGAGCAGCCAAACTGCCAATGAGCGCATTGATGCCATACAGTGCCGTGAGTTGGATGGTCAACGCGGTGACGGTAATGGTCAAGACAGCATTGAGAAAGATGATGGCCGATTTGATCCGGTACGGCTCATCGAGAAAATGGGCCGTAAAGCGGCGCGTGCCAAGACCGGCTGAGGCGAGTAAGGCGCTCAGGCGAGGGCGGCTTACCGTCATCAAGACTGTATCGGCAGCCGAAGTAATGCCGAGGAAGATAAGGCACAGGCCAATGCCGATGATCAACGAATTAGGACCGGGGTCCTCCAAGTTAATCATCCTCCTTCCGCAGCGCAGAATGGCGCGATCACTCTGCTATAGTGCCCGAAGCTGCGAGAGCGTTCGGGCGCAATATGCCTGCGTAACTATGAAAACAGCGCGCTGAGTGACAGATCTTTGTGGATCCGCATAATTGCTTCAGCAAACAGCGGCGCGACGCTAATTGTGCGCACGCGCGCTGCGGTTGCCTCAGGCGGTTGGGGAATGGTATTGGTGACAATCGTCTCGATCAGGTCAGATTTTGCAATCAGTTGCAACGCATTGTCGGCAAAGATGCCATGGGTTGCGCAAGCGTAGACAGCGCGCGCGCCGCGGGCCAGCAGGGTATGCGCTGCTTCGATCAGTGTGCCGCCGGTTGAAATCATATCGTCAACGATAATCGCCGTCTTGCCCTCAACTTCGCCGACCATCTCGATCACTTCGGCGGTATCGGGTTCGAGGCGCTGCTTAGCAATGATCGCTAAGCCGGCGCCGATCCGTTCGCGGAAGCGGTTGGCCCGCCCCACGCCGCCGGCATCAGGTGAGACCACGACCGGATTGGGAAGGTTGAGTTCGCGGATGTAGTCGGCCAATAATGGCGATGCCTGCAAGTGATCGACCGGAATATCGAAAAAGCCTTCGATTGCCGGCGCATGCAAGTCCATAGTCAGCACCCGATCGGCGCCAGCGGTACGGATCAAGTTGGCGACCAGCTTAGCCGTAATCGGCTCGCGCCCCGATGTCTTCTTTTCTTGCTTGGCGTAACCGTAATAAGGAATGACTGCCGTCACCCGCGCGGCTGAGGCGCGCCGGAAGGCGTCGATCATAATCAACAGTTCCATCAGATGGTGATCTACCGGCGTGCAGGTGGGCTGGATCACAAAGACATCGCAGCCGCGCACATTGTCGTGGATCTTGACCCGCGTCTCGCCGTTCTTGAAGGTGCCGACCAGCGCCCGCCCCAGATTGATGCGCAGGTTGCGGGCAATCTCTTGCGCTAACGCCGGGTTGGCGTTGCCGGTGAAAATGAGCAGGCGACCATCCATGATGCAGTCGTTCTTTCTTGAATAGAAACGCGCAGCGAGCATGCTCACTGCGCACGTATCAATCAATTGACCGAGCCAGAAATCCTGACCACCATTGCCGAGAGCAGATTGTGCGGGTTCAGTCGTTTCATTGCCTGTGGCACGGTTGTTACTATGGCTGCCGGGCTAGGACTCGAACCTAGACTAACGGATCCAAAGTCCGCTGTGCTACCATTACACCACCCGGCATCACGTCAAGTATTATACCATAAGCTTGAAATTGTGTTGTCAATCGCGCGCTGTATTTGGTTGGCCGCTCTATGCTACACTAAGAGCGGTATAACTCAATCCAAGGAGTTTTCGCATGACCGATACCCAAAAGATTATCTTCTCGATGTACCGGGTGGGCAAGGTGGTGCCACCCAATCGCGAAATCCTGAAAGATATCAGCCTCTCGTTTTTCTACGGCGCCAAGATTGGGGTGATCGGCGTCAATGGTTCGGGCAAGAGTTCGCTCTTGCGGATTATGGCCGGTCTCGATCAAGACTACACTGGCGAGATCACCCGCGCCCCCGGTTATACGATTGGCCTGCTCGAACAAGAACCACACCTCGACAATACCAAGACGGTGCGTGAAGTGGTCGAAGAGGGCATGGCCGAGACGGTGGCCCTGCTGCGCCGCTACGACGAGATCACCGAGCAGTTTAACAACCCTGATGCCGATTACGATGCCTTGATCGCCGAGCAGGCCGAACTGCAAGACAAGATCGATCACGTTGACGGCTGGAATCTCGATAGCCGGCTAGAGCTGGCGATGGACGCGCTGCGCTGTCCGCCCGGTGATACCCCAGTGGCGGTGTTGTCGGGCGGTGAGCGCCGCCGGGTGGCACTCTGCCGATTGCTGTTGCAGCAGCCCGATATTCTGTTGCTTGATGAGCCGACCAACCACCTTGATGCCGAGTCAGTGGCGTGGTTGGAACGGCATCTGCAAGAGTACAAAGGCACCGTGATCGCCGTGACCCACGATCGTCACTTCCTCAACAATGTTGCTGGCTGGATTCTCGAACTCGAACGCGGGCACGGCATTCCGTGGCGGGGCAACTATTCGAGTTGGCTTGAGCAGAAACGGCAGAAGCTGGCCGAGACCGAGAAGGCTGAATCGCAGCGTCAAAAGGCCCTCCAGCGCGAGTTGGAATGGATCAATATGGCGCCCAAGGGCCGCCATGCCAAGTCGAAGGCGCGCATCGCCGCCTACGAGCGGTTGCTCAGCGAGAGCCAAGACCAGCGCGACCGCGAGCTTGAGATCTACATCCCACCCGGTCCCCGACTTGGCGATCTGGTGATCCGGGCTACCAACGTAACCAAAGCCTACGGCGATAAACTGCTCTACGAAAATCTGAGCTTCGATGTGCCGCCGGGAGCGATTGTGGGTATCGTTGGTCCTAACGGTGCCGGTAAGACGACCCTGTTCCGCATGATTGTCGGCCAAGAGCAACCCGATAGCGGTACGCTTGAAGTTGGCGCTTCCGTCAAGCTCGGCTACGTCGATCAGAGCCGTGAGGTGCTCGATCCCAAGCAAACGGTCTGGGAAGCGATTACCGAAGGGAACGACCAGATTGTGCTGGGGGGGAGGCAAGTTAACTCACGTGCCTACTGTGCTCGCTTCAACTTTAGTGGCAGCGATCAGCAGAAACTGGTGGGTAGCCTTTCGGGCGGCGAACGCAATCGCGTCCATCTCGCTCGCATCCTCAAGTCGGGGGCAAACGTTTTGCTGCTCGACGAGCCGACCAACGATCTCGACGTGCATACCCTGCGCGCGCTGGAAGAAGGGTTAGAGAACTTCGCCGGCTGTGCGCTGATCATCTCGCACGACCGCTGGTTCCTCGATCGGGTTGCCACTCACATGCTCGCGTTTGAAGGCGACAGCCAAGTCGTGTGGTTCCCCGGGACCTATTCGGAATACGCTGCCGATTATCGCCGCCGCAAAGGGGCCGAGGCCGATCACCCGCACCGGATTGTCTACCGCAAATTGACCCGATAACCGGCAAGAACAACCGGAGGAGTCAAGGTGTACCGCAGGACGCTCCTCGGTGTGCTTGACGCTGACAACGTCTGTCGGCTACAATATTTTGTCTGCAACTATCATCACGATCTGCAAAGGAGCGCGTTATGACTGCTCATACCGACACGGCAAAGATGCCTGCTGAGTATATGCCCGAACCGGTGCCCGGCCCGCGCGCGCAGGCGTTGGTAGCCCGCGATCACGAAGTGATTGCGCCGTTGGGGCGTGTGTATCCGCTCGCCATCGATCATGCCCAAGGTTGTGAAGTGTGGGATGTTGATGGGAACCGGTTTCTCGATATGAATGCGGGAATTGCCGTGCTGGCCGCCGGTCATTGCCACCCGCGCCTCATGAAGGTGGCGCAAGAGCAGTTGCAGCGGTTTACCCACATGGCCGGCACCGATTTTTACAACGAGCCGATGGTGCGGGCGGCTGAAAAGCTGGTTTCGCTGATGCCCGGCGGTAAGGGCTGGCAGGTCTTTTTCACCAATAGCGGCACCGAAGCGGTTGAGGCGAGCATTAAATTGGCCCGCTACGCTACCGGTCGCCAGAATATTATCGCTTTCTACGGCGCGTTTCACGGGCGCAGCTACGGCAGTCTCTCGCTGACGGCCTCCAAGCCGCGCCAACGTCGCGGCTTTTTTCCGCTGCTGCCGGGCGTGAGCCATACGTATTATCCCAATTGTTATCGCTGTCCGATTAACCTCCGATTCCCCTCGTGCGAGATCGCGTGTCTTGATCTGATCGAGCGCACGCTCTTCAAGACCACTACGCCCCCGGAAGAGGTGGCGGCGATCATTATCGAGCCGATTCAGGGCGAAGGCGGCTATGTCGTGCCGCCACCCGGTGCCTTAGCCCGTCTGCGCTCGATCTGTGATCGCTACGGTATATTGCTGATCGTTGATGAAGTACAGAGCGGTGTTGGCCGCACCGGCAAGATGTGGGCCTTTGAGCATGAGGGCATTGTGCCTGACATCGTGGCCTCGGCTAAAGGGTTGGGCGGCGGTTTGCCGCTAGGAGCTATGATTGCGCGTACCGAATTGGCTCGCCAGTGGCAGCCCGGTTCGCACGGCAATACCTACGGCGGCAATGGCCTCACCTGTGCCGTGGCGTATGAATTGCTCTGCATGGTCGAAGAAGAGCTGATGGCGAATGCGGCGACAGTTGGTGCTTATCTGCTCGAACAGTTGCAGGCGTTGCAGCAGCGCTTCCCGCAGATTGGTGCGGTGCGCGGGCGCGGGTTGATGATCGGGGTCGAGTTTGTTGATGCCCAAGGTAACCCCGCCGGCGCGTTGGCCGATGCCGTCATGGAGGAGAGCTTCCGCAAGGGGTTGCTGGTGTTGACCTGTGGCGCTTCGACTGTCCGGTTCTGCCCGCCGCTAACCATCACTATGGCGCAGGCTGATGAGGCCGTGGCCCGGTTTGCGTTGGCGATTGAAGCATGCGTTGCCGGCAAAGGTAGCGCCGCCTATGATGCAGGGTTGGCCGCTTAGCTGTATACTGGTAAGAGAATATAATCTGGCTGGCGCAACTACAATGAGGTGATGATGCCTGCTAGGATACTGGGTGTACGCCGTTTTGATGGATCAATCGCATGACCGCTCCTGAAGCGACAAAGCAACCAGTCCTCTTTGGCCGGTATCGTGTTCACGAAGCGCTTGGTGAGTCACGGTTGGCTGCTGTCTACAAGGCGACTGACTTACGTCTGCAACGGACGGTCTTGATCCATCTGTTGCGCAAAGAATTGCGCGACAATCCGCGTAAACGCGCGCAGTTTCTGGCCGAGGCAGCCCAGAGTGCGCGCCGATCGCATCCGGTGTTGCTTGAAGTGTTTGATAGCGGTGAGAGTGGTGACCGGCCCTTTGTGATCACCGAAGCGGTGGAGGGCCGGCCTTTGTTTGGCATCGGCGCATTGAGCGTGGCGCAAGCACTCTTGATCGTGCGGCAAGTGGCCGAAGCAATCGCGCTCTGCCAGCGCCACCGTTCGGCTGAATTGCCGCTCGGTCTTGCCCATCCGCCGATTAGCAGCGCCAACCTCTTGTTAGTTGGCGATGGGCAGGTCAAGTTAGTGGACGGTTGGTTCTTTGCGCCAACGATGATCCCAGCCGATCTGGCTCATTATCGCGCGCCCGAACTCAGTGCCGGCCAGCCGCCGCAGCTTTCCAGCGCGGTATACGCTTTAGGCATTTTGCTCTTTGAGCTGATCACCGGCCAACGCCCGATTCACGGCGACGATGCGCAGGCCACCGCGTTGGCTCATCTTACCCAGTCGGTGCCGCCTCTAGCCCGCATCCGTCCAACGATGTACCTGCCATCGGTGGAACGGCTGATCGCACAGGCGACTGCTCGTGATCCGGCCCAGCGCTTCCCTGATGCGCAAGCGTTGGCATTGGCGATTAACGATCTCTGGCGCGAGTTGACGGTGCAGACCCGCCGGTTAGTGGTGCAACCGGCAGCCACTGCTCGTCCTCCTATCGATAGTGGAGCGCAGCGCCAGCCGGTAACGCCGCCGGCAGCTCCTTATCTCCGCCCGGCGCCAACTCATCCATACGATCTTCGCAGCCGGATGAGCCGCGTGCTGACCAATTCGTTTGACATCGACCAGTTTCGTCGGTATAACTTGAGCCGGAGCCTGATGGGTTGGCTGGTTATGGTCACGCTCTTGCTGATAGTGGCCGGGGGTTCGTTTTGGGCGGTAACATGGGCGATTGGGCGGTTTGGTTGGGGTGATGCGCCGCGCTTGCCCGATCTGCCGGCGTGGTCGTTGCCTGAGCTGAGTTGGCCGGGCAATGCCGCTCCTGAGCTTTATGTGGTCAATATTGCCGAAGGGTTGAATCTCCGGTCGGCGCCAAACGCCCAACCTGACAATATTGTTACTGTTGTGCCAAATGGGGTTGTGGTGCGCAAACTGGAAGGGCCGGTGATGGCCGATAATATCCCGTGGCTCAAAGTGCAGTTGGAGTTGAATGGCCAGACCATCGAGGGCTGGATGTCGCTCAACTATTTACGTCCGCAACCGTAGGAGAGAGATGGTGGCAGAGGAAGCGGAAATGCGTGAATTGCTCGGCGAGCGGGTTCGCATTCGGCCATGGCGGCGAGCCGATACGCTGATGCAAGAGCGCTGGCCACGCTATAGCGAACCGTTCAGCTCACTGTGGAATATTCCGCGACCATACCAACCCGGTCAAGATGATAGTCATTGGACGGGCACCACTGAGGCGTGGGCGATTGATCTGAAGTCAGGCCAACTTATCGGGCGCATCTCGTTGCGCGAGATCGACCGGCAGTGGCAGTCGGCCCGGTTAGGGATTTCGTTGGCCCAGCCGTATGTAGGGCAGGGTTTAGGCGGTGAGGCGTTGCGCCTCTTTCTTGCCTACTATTTCGGTTCGCTCGGTTATCAGCGGATGGTGCTCGATGTTGCTGCTTTTAATCTGCGCGCGGTGCGTTGCTATCAACGGCTCGGTTTTGTCGGCGTAGGCAGCGAATGGCGGCGCATTGGTAATGAACCGGTGCTCCGCTTATTGGATGATCACCAGTATCAACACCTGCGCCCCCATTTTCGGCGCAACCGGTTTGATGCGCAGGTCGAATTTTACGAGATGGAACTCACGCGCGAGGCATGGCTAGCCGCGGGTGGCTCGTTGATATAGGGAGAAGATAATGTCACTTATCGCCGGAAATCTTGCTATCGTCCAACGCCTGCTCGACGGCGATCAGATGGCATGGGCCGTGATCGGTGGCGCGGCTGCTCATTTATACGGTGATCGGCGTCCGCTCAACGATGTGGATATTCTAGTGCAGCGGGGCGCGTTGCCGCGGATTATCCAATTATTGCAACAATCGCACAAAGCGGTGCAATCAGATGGTTCGCGGGTGATCTGGCGCGGGATCAAGTTATTCGAAGATTTAACGGTGCGTTGCGGTGCTGCCAGCCATCCCTTCTGGCTCGACGAACCGATGCAGCACCACCGCCGCCGGATGCCATTACTCGGCGCGCAAGTCTATGTCGCTGCGCCGGAAGATATTGTGGCCCACAAACTGCTGTTGCAGCGCGGGCCAGAGCAAGGGAAGCACGATATCAATGATGTTGCCGGGATCATCCGGCGCTGTCAACTCGACGTAACCTACCTTGCAGCGCGGCTCAAAACAATGGGCGCGCTTGACATTGTTCGCCCCCATTTAAGCAAGTTTGGGGTAGTGTTGCCATCGTCGTAACGGTATGCTACGACGATGAAGCTTTCGTTTGGCATTGCGCACAGCGGCCAAACAATTGCAGCAAATGCCCCTCGACGCTAAAGCCGGTCTCTTTGGCAACACGGGCTAGCATCTGTTCTAGATCACAGCCTTCAAAACTGATAACCGCGCCGCATTGCGTGCAGACCAGATGATGAAGATGGCCGGGATGGCAGGGTACGTAACCTTCTTCACCGACCGAGCCATGGATACGGGCAAGCCAACCGCTGGCGTGCAGTTGCTCGATCGTGCGATAGACGGTTGCCCGCCCCGGTGCCTCGTTGTGAGTGCAGAGATCGGCGTAGAGTTGCTCGGCGCTGAACGGAGCGCAGTACGATACGATCGTCTCGATCACGCGGAGGCGGGGTCCGGTGATGCGAAGGCCACTGCGTTGCCATGCGGCGCGCACACCGCTTAACCAAGCTTGGGTGTCGATTGGTGGTTGCAGCGATGGAGAGATAGAGGCTGCCATAAGCTACTTCCCGTCTAGTCAACGTGCGAGGGTAGAGCAGCGTATGAGCCGCTTCAACCCTCGCACGTCATCCGTACCGTTTCTAGCACTAATCGCTCAGCGCGTATGCGCTGGTGCTGCCGCGCAACGCGATACTACTATCGCGTTGATCCGACTAATCGCTTAGCGCGTATGCGCCGGCGCTGCCGGCAACAGCGCCAGATGGCGCGCGCGCTTGATAGCAACTGCCAACCGGCGTTGCATCTTGGCCGACACGCCGGTACGGCGCCGCGGCAGGATCTTGCCCTGCGCAGTCAGATACTTCTGCAGACGCTTGACATCTTTATAGTCGGGCACAATACCCAACTTGGTAAACTCACACTCGCGGCGGCGCGCTCGTGGCCGCCCAACCCCTCGCGAACGGCTCATTGATGATGTCTCTCCTTAAATAATCCAATACTGACCGGTCGAGTTTTCATAAACCGCCTTTTAGTATACCACAATCTGCGGGTATGTAGTGCAAGGAATGCGCTTATGCCAACGCTGGCCGGCGAGTATGCCAATCGGTGATGCGTTGATACGCATCGCCAACTCGCAGTAACGTGGTTTCGTCAAATGGCTTCCCGATCAATTGCAGACCTACTGGCAATCCGTCGCTAAAACCGCACGGTACAACCAGCGCCGGTACGCCGGCGAGGTTAATTGGCAAGGTGCAAACGTCGCTGAGATACATCGCTAGTGGATCGTTGATCTTTTGGCCAATGGGGAAGGCCACCGTAGGCGAGGTGGGTGTGGCCAAGAGATCTACCTCGGCAAACACCTGATCGAAATCGCGCTTGATCAAGGTGCGCACTTGTTGCGCACGCCGGTAGTAGGCATCGTAGTAGCCGGCTGAGAGCGCATAGGTGCCGAGCATGATCCGCCGGCGCACTTCGGGGCCAAACCCTTGCCCGCGCGTCTGCTCGATCTGCTCCCACATTGTTTCACCCTCGGCGCGGAAGCCGTAGCGCACGCCGTCGAATCGGGCCAAATTGGCACTAGCCTCGGCGGGGGCGATGATGTAGTATGTAGGCAAAGCATATTTAGTGTGCGGCAGCGACACCTCGACCAATGTCGCACCTTGTTCGCGCAGCGCCTCGATAGCTGCGCGGGTGGCGGCTTCTACTCCCGGTTCCATACCCTCCACGAAGTATTCGCGGGGAATCCCGATCCGCAGCCCGCGCAGATCGCCGGTCAACGCTGCTGTGTAATCAGGGATGGGCAGGGGAGCGCTCGTACCGTCACGCGGATCGTGGCCTGCAATCACGTTCATGATCATAGCCAGATCCGTCACTGTCCACGCCATTGGCCCGATCTGATCGAGCGATGAGCCGTAGGCGATCAGACCATACCGGCTGACCCGGCCATACGTCGGTTTGAGGCCGCTGATACCGCACAAGGCCGCCGGTTGCCGGATCGAGCCGCCGGTGTCGGTACCGAGCGTGGCCGGTACTTGGCCAGCGGCGACTGCCGCCGCGCTGCCGCCGCTACTGCCACCCGGCACCCGGCTGGTGTCCCACGGGTTGGTGGTGATCTGGTAAGCGCTGTTTTCAGTGCTGGAACCCATAGCAAACTCATCGCAGTTGAGTTTGCCGATCAGCACTGCGCCGCCGGCAAGCAGCCGCTCGATGACAGTGGCGTTGTAGGGTGGGCGAAAGCCGGCCAAGATGCGCGAACCGGCAGTTGTCGGCACGCCGTTGGTGCAGATGACATCTTTGATCCCGATTGGGATGCCGTCGAGCGGGCCGAGTGGCTGGCCTTTTCGCCGCCGTTCATCAGCAGCGCGTGCCGCGGCAAGGGCGGTGTCGGGGGTAAGATGCAGGAAGGCGCGAATCTGTGGTTCAGTAGCGTTGATCCGCGCGAGATAAGCTTCGGTGAGTTCTACCGCTGTGATCTCGCCGGCTGCCAATGCAGCTTGAGCGGTACTTACGGTAAGATGAGAGACTTCGGTCATATCGCCTCCAGCGGAGTTGTGGCGCATGGTCGCTTTATTGTACCAGACTTCAGTGCAGCGTTTGACGGTGAGGCAGCGCCTGATCGCGCTGTTGCTCTGCGTTGGATTCCTCATCGGTCTCATCCCACCGCAGATCGAGGCGGTCTATGATCCACCGCCTGAGCTGGCTAATTTGATGCTCTGCACCGATGCGCTGGCCGATCCGGCGATCAGCCTTGGGCCATCAGAATCGCCTTGGCGTGCGATACGCAGTCAGGTGAACTTTACCACCGAGGTCGCACAGGTCTTTTCGCCGCCGCAAGCGATCTTCCTGATCGAAGATGACGATGGCGATAGCGATGGCAGTGTTGATGTCGATGCTTTTGGCCAAACCTTCACCGTACCGGCGACTGCCGAGCAGATCATTGGTTCGCTGCGGTACCGGATACCACCCGGCGCATTGGGGCCGAACGATACGGTGACGCTATCGCTGAACTTGCCTAATGACCCGACTCCATCGGGTCGCATTTTCGCCGTCGATCTATCGCTGAGTGGAAGGGCTGACGGTATTTGGCGCAGCTTTACATGGGCTGCTACGGATATTGCGCCATTAGCTAAGGAGGGCGCGGCGCAATTGGTCATTACGTTGCGCGGTGTGAATGATGGCACGGCGATTAACATCTCCTTTGATAACATTGAAGCACAGGTGTGTGCGCGCACCGTCGCAACGCTCAGCGGGCGGGTGACGCAGCGCAATCGCACAGCATCTGCTCTGAACGATACGCATGTGTTACTGCTGCGTTACGATGGCAACAGGCGGCAGGTGGTCGCAACGGCTCAAGTCACGCCAGCGGAAGATGGCTTTCGTTATCAGTTCAGCGTGCCGCCGTTGCCTGCCGGTGCTGCCTATCAAGTTTGGTTTGCCAATCAGCCACTTGCTCCGGCCCGTGATGATCGCCGGCTGGGGGTGCTGGCTGGGCCGGTCATTACCACCCTTACTGCTGGGCAAGAAGTGTCCAATCTCGATCTTGAGCTGAGCACCGTGCGGTTGGTCGATCCACCACCCAATGCTACAGTGGTGTTGGCCGATGACTCTCCGGTGCGGTTGGAAATTGAGCCACGTGGGATCGAGGGTGAAACCTACCAGATTTGTCTGTATGATCCGGCGCTGCTCGTGTCCGAAACGGGCTTGCCTTCCCAGTTGTGCAGCCCGGTTTTGACTGCGACTGAGCCTTTTTTTGACCTTGTTCCAGCCAGTTTTGCTACATTCCGGCTTCGCTACGGCTATCCGTATCGTTGGTATGCCATCGTGCGTGATCCGCGCGGCACCGCCGCCCATCCAGCCTATGGCTATAGCTTTGCTGAGCATACGATTACCTTCTTGCCGGCGCCACGCACGTTACCTACCCAACCGGCCAACGATGAAGGCTGGCCGGCAGATGCAGCGCCGGCTAGTTGGACGGTGCTGATCTACGTGGCTGCGGATAATGCGCTTGGTGATCTAGCGCGGATGAGCGCGGTGGCGCAGCCAGCCTTTGAGCTGGCGCGGTTAAAGGCATTGGCGGCATCCTATCCGAATATCTCGATTGTGACCTTCTACGATGGATATGGCAACACTGGCGGGGAGATCTGTGCTCTGCGCGGAAGTGCTGTGGATTGCCGGCAGCAACTCGAACCCAACAGCGCTGACCCGGCGACGTTGCGCGAGTTTGTTGCGAAAGGTTTACAGAAGTTCCCGGCCAGTCGCACGATGCTGGTGCTGGTGGGGCCGGCTCATCCGGCGTTGGGGTTTGGGAGCGATGAGACGACGGCCAACCAACCGGCGATGAGCATCGCTGATGTGGGATCGGCGCTCACTGCTGCTACCAATGCGAGCGGTAAACGGATCAATCTTGTGCTGATGCAAGCGCCGTTGACGGCTAATCTTACCACAGCCTTGGCCTTGGCCCCTGCCGCCGATTATCTGGTCGCGCCACCCGGCCAGATCTGGCGCACGCCATGGTTGCGTCAGGTGTTGAACCGGCTGGCCGCGACCGATGGCAATGATCCGCGCGCGGTGGCGAGTGATGTGCCGGTGCTGTATGCGGCGGCGTCACGTGCCGATGGAGTATTGCGCGAGTATGCGCTGGCCGCGTTCGATCTTGCGCACGCCAGTGCGGTGCAAACGGCACGTGATGCGCTAGCTGCCGAGCTTGCGCGGGTGTTGAATGAACGTGGTACTGTCATCCAGCAAGCATTAGGTGAGGTGCGCGCGGCCAGTACTATCTACGACTCGTCGGGCAATGGCTTGGCCGATATGATGCGTGATACGATCGGCGACCGGTATTATGTGCCGGAAGATGCCTTCCTCGATCTCGGTGATTTCACAGCAGCTTTGGCCTCTGCTCCCGCTTTGCAAGCCAGCGCATTAGCCCCTGTGCTGACGGCAAATGCGGCGCTGACGGCTGTGCTTGGCGGTTCAACACCCTTCGTGATCAACGCCCGCCGGCAAGCATCTGGCGTCCCCGGTGTGTCTACGTTGCCTCCCGGCGGCGGTTTAGCTGAGTTCTTCCCCCACCACTCGCTGTTTGGATCCCAGCCGCTTTACGTTGAACGCTTGCTCTACCGCGGCCAAACCGATGCGTGGAGCCGTTTTCTGCGCCGTTATCTCACCGTTGATCGGCCTGTCGGGGTGGGAGGGGTGACGGCTGCGCCTGCTGGTGGCACAGGGTTGCCACTGATTGCCGGGTTCCCGATTGCCTACGATCGGTATCTGCCGATTGTGATCCGGTGATTGGTTGGGTACGATGCGGCCGGTCGTGGTCAACTGGTTGTTGTTGCTTGGGGGTGACCTGTTGTCATTGCAAGGGCGCTTCTGCTTGGGCGAGAGTGGACGCTGAGGGCTTGTTGCTGTGCTCGCAGGAGATTGCTGCACCGCGCGCGGACAGAGCGTTGCTCTACCCGCGCGCGGCGCGTGATGATTGCTACTCCTACTCTACCCCACCCGGGCCGGTTCCACGTCTGCACCTTCACCAGCGGTGAATTGCTGCCGGTACAGCTCGTAATACGCGCCGCGCTGGGCCAATAGCTCGTAATGGCTGCCGCGCTCGACAATCTGACCGTCTTTGACCATTAGCACCAGATCGGCGTTGCGGATGGTGCTGAGCCGGTGGGCAATCACGAAACTTGTGCGTCCGACCAGCATCTGGTCAAAGGCGCGCTGGATGATCCGCTCGGTACGAGTATCGACGCTGCTGGTCGCTTCGTCGAGGATTAAGATGCGTGGATTGGCCAGTGCGGCGCGGGCAATCGCGATCAATTGGCGTTGGCCTTGGCTGAGACCAGTACCCCGTTCGCCGAGCATCGTCTGGTAGCCGTCGGGCAACCGCTCGATGAATTCGTGCGCGCCAACCAGTTTGGCCACCGCGATGACCTCCTCGTCGCTGGCCTCGAGCCGGCCATAGCGGATGTTGTTCAGCACGGTATCGGCAAACAGGAAGGTGTCTTGCAGCACGATTCCGATCTGCGAACGCAGGCTAGCGGACGTCACCTCGCGCACGTCGTAGCCGTCAATCGTGACGCTGCCCGCGCTTACGTCGTAGAAACGCGGGATCAGGTTGACCAGCGTCGTCTTGCCGGCGCCGGTTGGCCCAACGATAGCAATCGTCTGGCCCGGCTCAGCCACGAAGCTCACGTCGCGCAATACCGGCTGGCCCGGTTTGTATTCGGCCCAGACGTGATCGAATACGACCCGGCCTTTAATCGGAGGCAGCGGGCGGGCGTTGTCTGCATCAACCAGATCGGGCTGTACGTCGAGCAGGCCAAAAATGCGCTCGCCGCCGGCAATCGCGTTCTGCACGTTTGTCCAAAGGGTAGCGATCTGTTGGATGGGCTGGTTAAAGCGTTGTACATATTGGATAAACGCAAAAATGGTGCCGAGCGAGATGATTGCCGTACCGAAGAGGGGGGTGTTGCGCAGTGCGCTGAGCGCACCCACCACAACCACAATTGCGATCGCGACATAGCCTAACGCTTCCAGCACCGGGTTAAGCGCGCTGGTGAAGCTGGCGGCGCGAATATTGGCATCACGGTTCGCGGCATTCGCTCGTTCGAATTGGGCAATACTCTCGGCTTCGCGGTTGAACGCCTGCACCTCGCGCGCGCCGGCGATGCTCTCTTGCAGACCGGCATTGACGTTCCCCATCTGCTGGCGGCTGGTACGAAACGCGCGCCGGGCTTGGGTTGAGAAGTAAAACGTCGCGAGGATCATAAACGGCACGACGCTCAGGCTGATCAGGGCGTAGGGTAGATTGCTCTGCACCATCGCATTGATCGTCAGCCCGATTTGCAAGAGGCCGTTGACAACGCTCAACAAGGCAAAGCTGAGTGTCTGCTGGATGGTGTCGGTATCGCTGGTGATGCGGCTCATAACGTTGCCGGCCTCGTTGCGAGAGAAATAGCCAAGCGAGAGCCGGTGGATATGAGCGAAGACATCTTCGCGAATCTGGCGCAAAGCGCGCTGGCCAGTCCAGTTCATACTAAAGAAGGCCAACCCTTGCAGGAAAGCGCCGCCGATGAAGAGTACCAATAACCAGCCGGTTAAGCCGGCTAACCCTCCCATCCGGTCGGTGATAGTCGCGGTGGGATTGACGTTCGTGTACCAGCAGGCATCGGCGCGCGGGAAGAGGTAACAGTCCACCGCTTGCCCGATCAGTTCAGGTGCTATCACCTGCAACTGGGCGCTAGCCGTGATAAAGATCAGCGTTAGCGCTACTGCAAACCAATAGGGCCGGAAATAGGGCCAGAAGCGAGCGATCGTCGCCAATACATTCTTTGGCTTTTGCACCTCGGTATTGAGCATGCGGCTAGGGCCGCCAAATCCTCCCATCATAGCGTGGATGCTCCTTCGCCAAGCTGGCCGTTTGGTGACGGCAAGGGGGCGTCTTCGATCAACTGGGAAGCGTAGATTTCGGCATAGATCGGGCTGTTTTCTAGCAGATCGGCGTGGGTGCCGCTGGCGACCAAACGCCCTTTATCGAGCACGAGGATCAGATCGGCATTGCGCACCGTACTGATCCGCTGGGCAATCACAAAGCTGGTGCGCCCGCGCATGAGCCGATCAAGGGCGCGCTGGATCAGTGCCTCAGTCGCGACATCCACATTGCTGGTGCTGTCGTCGAGGATGAGCAAGCGCGGATTGAGCAGCAGCGCGCGGGCAATAGCAATGCGTTGTTTCTGACCACCCGATAGTGTCGTGCCCCGCTCGCCAACCCGTGTCTGGTAGCCGTCGGGAAAACTCATGATAAAGTCGTGCGCCGCCGCCGCTTTCGCCGCCGCGATCACCTCTTCGTCGCTGGCGTCAGGGCGGCCAAAGGCGATATTTTCGCGAATCGTGCCGCTAAACAAGTTCGTCTCTTGCAACACAATCCCGATCTGGCTGCGCAGGCTGTCAATCGTCACCTCGCGCACATCGTAGCCGTCGATCAGTACTGCCCCCTCGCTCACATCGTAGAAGCGCGGGATCAGATTGATGATCGAAGTTTTGCCGCTGCCAGTGGCGCCGAGCAGAGCCACAGTTTGACCCGGTTCAACTACAAAGCTGACATCTTGCAACACCGGTGCGCTGCTGTTGAAGTAGCGGAAGGTGACATTGCGGAACTCGACCCGCCCTTGCAAGGGCGGTAAGACGATCGCATTCGGGCGTTCGACAATTTCGCTTTCGGTATCGAGCACCTCGAAAATGCGGGCCGCCGACGCGCCGGCTTGCGCCAGCAGCGCGATGATAAAACCGAGCTGGCCGAGCGGGAAGAAGACGTACACCAGATAGAGGCTAAACTTCTGGTACTGGCCCAACTCTAGCGTGCCATTGAGGATCTGCTGGCCGCCAAAGTAGAGGATCGCCGCTTGGCCGAGCTGGGCAATCAGAAACACCACCGGGAACAGAAAGGCGAAGATGCGGTTGACCTTGATCTGCTGTTCCATCAGCGCCGTTGCCGCTCGATCGAACCGTTGCTCTTCGTAAGGTTCGCGGGTAAACGCTTTGACCACCTTAATCCCGGCGACATTCTCTTGCAAAATCGTGTTGAGCCGGGCCAGTCGCGCCTGTACTTCCCCGAACAACGGTTGGCTCAGGCGGCCAAAGACGACAAAGACGGCCAGTGCAATCGGCAGGATCGGCAAGATCACTAGCGTCAGTTGCCAGTTCGTAAATGCGAGCACGATCAGCGCGCCGGTGAGGAGCAAAAACGATTGGGCGACCAACACCAACCCCTGCGCAACAAAGGTGCGCACCCGCTCGACATCGTCGGTAGCACGCACCATGAGCTGCCCAGTCTGGTTGCGGTCGTAGAAGCTGAACGACATGCGCTGGATCTTGCTAAAGATTGCGTTGCGCAGGTCGAAGGCCAACCCGTGCGATGTTTGTTCAGCCATAAACGATTGCAAAAACGAAAAGACGCCGCGCATCACGGCGAAGACTAAAATCAGCAAGGCCGCGTTAATCACCAAACCTTCAGCGTTGTTGGCATCGCGCTGCAATTGCTCGATGGTAAGGCCGAGTTGTGCGGCCGCGGCAGCCTGAAATGCCGCCGGCACTTCGGTGAGGATGCGGGTAGCGGTGATGCTGCGCGTGACCGCATCGATCATGTTCTGCACCAATTGCGGCACGGCCAGTTGTGCCAGCGTCGCGATCACCAACGCGCTGTAGGCGATCATCACGGTGCGGCGTTGCTTACCGAGATAGCGAATGGCGCGGATCAGCGCGCCGGGATTGGGCCGATTGGTCGGTAGTTGGGCGGCACGATTAGCTTGCATAGACGTTTCCTGCTGGCATGGTTGCTGAATCCTCTCACTTTCGGTGAAGGAGGCGAGTCGTTGGTCGGGTCAGGTGCGCATCGCGCGCTCTAGCAAATCGAGAAAGAGCTGCTGTTCGGCATGGCTTAAGCCGGCCAACAACCGCGCCATGTGCCCTAGCCGTTCCGTTTCAAGATCGCGATGGAGTTTGCACCCGGCCTCGCTCAGGGCCAGCAGCGTGATCCGGCTGTCGTCGGGATGCGGACGGCGTTCGACCAAGCCGTTCTGCACCAGCCGGCGGCTGAGGGCGGTCAACGACGGTGGCGTAATCCCGAGCGCCTCGGCTAATTCGCGCATCGACAGCTCGCGATCAGGCGCTAACAAACCGAGCAAGCGCATATGCGACATCGACAATCCCCACTCGCCGAGCTGCTGGAAGAGGGGACTACGCGGTTGATTGGCCCGCATGCAGTCGATCAATTGGATCAGGCGCTGGGCATTGGCGATGGTGATTTGATCCATAGGTCAAAACAATTAGTTAGACAAACTAAGGGTATGATACGGCGGAAATGATTGCTGTGTCAAATGAGAAATGGAGGAAAGGGCACAGCGCTGCTATACCTGTACAGGAGAGCGCGGGGCGGTTGGTAGAGCCGCACCGACGTGCGTCTCCACGATCATAACGTGACCGGTATCTATGATTCCCGCCGGCAATACCGGTCAAACCATTCCAACGTCCGCCGCATGTGGTCGGCGCGGTGGCGCGGTTCACCGCTGCGGGTCAGTTCATGGCCTTCGCGCGGGTAGCGCACCAGTTCCACCACCTTCTTTTGGCGGCGGAGGATGGCGAAGAGCTGTTCAGCCTCGCTGATCGGCACACGGTAGTCGAGCTCGCTGTGCAAGAGCAGCAGCGGTGTTTGAATCTTGTGAGCATGCGCCAATGGGGAATGATCCCACAATTCTTCATACAGCTCCCATGGGTAGCCACCGAACTCGATCTCGATCAGCTCGTGCGCATCACTGGTACTGTGCTGGGTCAGCAGATTGTAGACGCCGCGCGCAGCGACGGCACAGGCAAAGCGATCGTCGTGGCCGATTAGCCATGCCGTCATATAGCCGCCATACGAACCGCCAGTGACGGCGATGCGGTCGGGGTCGATAGAGCCGCGAACGACGAGGGTGTCAATCCCGGCCAAAATATCAGGTGCGTCAGCTTCACCCCAATTGCCGCGGATGGCATCTCGCCAGAGTTCGCCGTAACCCTCGCTGCCGCGCGGGTTGCAGAAGAAGACCACATACCCCCGCGCCGCCGCTGTTTGCCATTCGTGCCACATCGAACGAAAGCCCGGCCCCCACATCACATGCGGCCCGCCGTGGATATAGACCGCCAATGGATAGCGGTGGGTCGGATCGAAATCGGGCGGGTGCAGCACCCAGCCTTGCACTTCGCTGCCGTCAGGCGCAAGGTAGAGCAATTCCTCGATCGGCATGATGATCCGTTGGCTGAGGAGCCGGTCGTTGATTGCCGTCAACCGGCGCTCGTGACCATCGGCGCTGCGGAAGTAGAGATCGCACGGATTGGCAGGGCTGCCGGCGACAAATGCGATACTGCCATCACGCCCCACATCAAATTCGCTGACGATGCGCGGCCCGCCTACCAGCGTCATCCCATTGCGGTAGGTCGGCGTGCCCGGTAACCCGATCTGGTAGACGTGGGCATCGCCGCGCCAACCGGCGCTAAACAACACGCCTTGCCCGTCAGGTTGCCAGTGGAATTGCGCTATATTCAGGTCAGTATGCGCGGTGAGATCGTGCGGTTCGCCTCCCTCAGCGGGAACGATCGCTACCCGCCGGCCTTCACCGAGCAGTCGTGCCTCATTCAGGCGCAAAAAGGCAATTTGGCTGCCATCGGGCGAGGGTTGTGGGTCAAAGTACGAAAAGCCGGGGCTGGTCAGTGCCTGCGGCAACGATCCATCAAGCGGAATGCGCATCACATCATAATAGGCAAAGAGCGAGTCGGCTTCAGGGTCGCGAGTCGCAGTGCTAAGGAGCGCATCGCCAGCGGGCATCCAGACCGGTGCGCTGTAGTGGAGATCGCCGGACGTCAGGCGGCGCGGAGTAGCCGGTGTGTCTTCGTCGCCGATCTCAATCACATAAATATGCCGCCGGCGATCATCGAAATAAGTCGTGCCGCTGCGGTACGGCAACTTCGTCACCACCCGTGGATCATTGCGCAGCTCCTCGTCGTGCTGGCGCTGCTCACGCGCGCGACGGGCCTCCCACGCATCAGTCGGCGGCGGCGGCAGTTCACCGCTATCTTCTCGTGCTTGCTCTTCGGCGTTCACTGATGAAAGGAACGCGATCCATCGTCCGTCCGGGCTCCACGCTGGATCGCTGGCGCCGTTGGGCATACTGGTGACTTGGCGGGCCTCGCCGCCATCAACCGGTATAACGTAAATCTGGCCCCGCTCATCGTCGCGGTCTGAGACGAATGCCAACCACTTACTATCGGGACTCCAGCGCGGCTGGCGATCCTGCTTGCCGCGCGTAAACCGGCGCAGCGGCCCGCCAGCGGTTGGAACCACCACGATCTGGCGGCGATAGCCATTGTTTACCCGATCGACAGTAACCCATATAGCTGCTGCCATACGTCCATCAGGGCTAAGGCGCGGGTCTTCCAGCCATCCCAGCTCGTAGAGGTCGTCGATCGTAAAGCGACTAGGGGTTGGGGTTGTCATGAGCGGTCCTGCAATTATGAAACCGGTGTCAATTGCTTGCTATTGTAACACACTTCTCTAATCATGTCACTTTGATATTTTTGTCAGAAATTATCAAATGACCATAACATAAACCTTGACATTTTAGCGACATCCAACTATAATCTTACAATAGCGAGTGTAATTAAAGAGGTTTTCACAATTTCTTGTGTAATCATAGGATGAGAACTGCTGATAACGAAAGGATTGCCTCCGGTGAGCACGTCCGATCAAAAGACGCCGCTTTCGGTGCTCTTATTCCATGCCGCGATGCAACGGCGAACATCGCTGGTCGATTTTGCTAGGATGTTGGGTCTCAGTGTGGCTACTTTACGCTCATACCTGTTTGAAGCAGGCGCACGTTCACGGATGCGTAGCAAAACCGTTGAGCAAATGGCGGAAGTCTTGAATATGCCCGCTAGTGAAGTCCGTGAACGTTCTGAATTATTGCCTTACGCCGGGCAAACCTTCGGTGCGTGGTTGAAAGAGCAGATACAAGGCCGGTTCACGCGCGCGAGCCTCTGTACCGCTACCAAGATCAGCGACAGTGCGATGAAAAACTATATCAACGGCCAAACCACGCCCGACCCCGATAACGCGATGAAACTCGCCGAAGTGTTGGGCGCTGATTCGCTGGAAGTGGCTCGACTTATCATTGCGACTGAATTGAGCCAGCGTGGCGTTGTGTTGCCGCCGGCGCCGAGCCATGAGCCGGTGAGCGCTGCCTCTTCGGCAGCAGTTAACTCTGCGCCGGCTTCTGCGCCGGCCAATGCGGTGGCCACGCCGGTGGTTGATACGATGACCGACGAGGCAGTGATTAATGCGTACACCGAGCAGCGCCTGCTCAATCTGTGGCGGCGCTTGCATCCTCAAGGTCGTCGCGCGACGTTAACCTATATCGCGTCGTTGCTGGCTGAAGGGATCTAGGGGGATGGGTGTAAGGTCAGGTGTTAGGGTGGGTTTCAAACCAGCCCTAATAGCCTGATCACACTTTGTTTCTATTTCTATGTCCCCGCTTCGCATCGGTTTTGATGCTCGCTATGCCAGCGACCACTTCCCCGGCATTGGCCGTTATATCACCGCGCTCTTGCCAGCTTTAAGCGAACATTGTGCGCCTCATCGGTTGTTGGTGTTGGTCAATGCCGGGCAAGCATTACCGCCGCTATCCAATGCTGTCACCGAATACATCACCGTGCGGAGCGGCCCTTTTGCGCTGGGTCAGCAGCTTGAGATACCGTTGTTGGCGCGCCGGTTGCGTCTCGATCTCTTGCATTCGCCCTACATTGTCAAACCGTATCTGCTGCCCTGCCCCTCGGTGGTAACTATCTATGATGTCTTGCCGTTGCGCTACCCGCACACGCTGAGCTCACGTGGGCGGCGTTTCTACCGCTGGTCATTGCGGCTCGCTGCCCAGAGTGCGCGCAAGCTGATTACCATCTCGACGGTTTCGCGTGATGATTTGGCCTTTCATCTCCGCATTCCGCGCGACCAGATCGCAGTGACGCCACTGGCCGCAGCGCCGGTTTTTGCTCCGCAGCCGGTTGATGAGATTACCGAGGTGCGGATGCGCTACGCTTTGCCGCGTCACTATGTGTTGTACGTCGGCTCGAACAAGCCGCACAAGAATATTGATCGCCTTGTGCGCGCATGGGAACGGGTCCTGCCTGAGTTGCCGGCGGCATTTGCCGATGCAGTGCTGGTGATTGCCGGCAAATTTGACCGGCGCTATCCGCTGCCAATGGCGATTGCCGCTGAACGCGGCTTAAGCGACCGGGTCACAGGGTTGGCGAATGTTGCCGAAGCCGATCTGCCAGCACTCTACAGCGGGGCCTTGTTGTTTGTGTTTCCCTCGTCGTATGAAGGCTTTGGCTTGCCGCCGCTTGAAGCTATGGCGTGCGGCGTCCCGGTAGTTTGCGCTTACGCCGGCAGCTTACCAGAGGTGGTTGATGAAGCTGCACTAACGGTTGATCCGCACAGTATGCACGAGATCGCCGAGGGTATTTTGCGCGTACTCCGCTCGCGCGATCTGCGTGAATTGCTGCGCCAGCGCGGGTTGCGCCGGGCGGCGCTATTCTCATGGCGCGCGACGGCGCAAGCAACGCTGGCAGTGTACGAGCAGGCAGCAGCCAGTGCGCGGTAATCTATTGTCAGTTCCTACGGTTCGGGCACGCTTAGCAGCAAGGCATTCACCCACCCCTCTGTGCCGGCGCTCACCCGTTCGAGAACGCAGTTGCCTACGGTTTCTACCACGCGCAACCGGTACCAACGGTTGGCGCCGTTGGTCACCTGCTCTTCTAGCAACACCACCCGATCTCCCACACACACTTGCCCTATCACCGTTTCAGCGGCAACGCGCGGTTCACGCCGGATATTGCCGCCGTTAATGACGCGCGCGCGACCAATGATCGACTCTGGCGTCGGTGTAGGTGTTGCGGTTGCCGTTGGCGCTGGCGTTGCTGTAACCGCTGGGATGGCGCTCTGTGTGGCTGCTTGCTGAGCGGTTGCCCGCGCCTCACGAGTTTGCAGCGCGATTTGGGTTTGGCGGGCAATGGCTCGGTTCGTTTCCAGTTGGTCGCTGATAAAGGGCGTGATCCCGATCAGACCAACGATGATCATCCCAATCACAAGCGCTGCAATGAGAGCGCTGAGCGGGCCACGCCGGCGTTGGCGGCGTTCAAACAGCCGATTCCAGTCGCGCGGATCGGTTTTCGGTGGCACGGTTCTCCCTCTCTACAACCAGCGGCATAGCACCGGCTGGCGTTCACCGGTAGGCGTAAAGCCAAACCAGCGATACAGCCGCTGGGCATGGTGGTTGTACGCTTGTGTGTTGAGAGTGAGCAACCCGGCGCCGGTTTCAGCCGCGTAGGCGACGAATTCGGCCAGTAATCGTACACCGATGCCGCGTCCGCGCACATTAGGATCGACCGCGATCCGCACCAAGTGTACCAATCGGCCGCCAAAATGGCTGGTGGCATAACTGTATCCCGCGATCTGGCCGTTGAGTTCAGCTACCACGAAAAACGACCCATCGGCGATGGCCGGCGCGAGAATGCTTTCGTCTTTGACCCATTGCGGTTCAAAGCAACGCACGTCGAGTTGCAGCACTTCGGCTAGATCAACGGCTTGGACAGGGCGAACTTGCACATCGCTATTGCCATGGGCGGGAATTTCCCAGTCGCGTTTTTCATAGACGACGACATCCGTTTGATGGTAGTAACCGGCTTGCTCTAGCAGCGGGCACAGCCACTGATCCGACTGATCATCGCCGGCATAATAGAGGGAGGTAATTGCCTGTTTGCGAGCGAGCTGTTCGAGTGCAGGCGCGACTCGCGCTAATGCTTCGCGAGGTTGGAGCCGTTCGCTCACTGCGAATGCACGCAGCCAGGCAATATGATGAATAGGTCGGCCAAGCATTGCCGCCGCCAACACCTCGCGTTCAAGCTGCATGACAACTGCTCGCCCTTCTTCCACCGCGTTGTAAAGTTCGCTGCCGGCGGCGGCGGAAAAGCGGCGGCTGGCGGCGTTGAAGAGATGGCTGACCGCTGTGACGTCGGCCGGCTGGCTTGGCCGGACAATCGCTGCGCTGAGATCAACTGGTTTGCGAAACGGCCACATACTTGTGCTACCATACACATAGAGGTCTGAAATTGTATTGTACCAGAGAAGCGTAATGATCAACCGGGTGCGCCAGTATTTTTCCACGCAGTGGCAACGATTCTTTGGCCTGAACATTACCCCGATTACGCCGATGCTGTTTGTCGGCGGACAATTTCATCCGCAGCAGTGGCCGGCAATTTACGCGCTAGGGGTACGCGCAGTCCTTTCGTTGCAAGCCGAACGGGCTGACGTGTTTAGAGGGCCGTTGCCCACGCGCAGTTTGCGCCTCTTAGTGCCGGATTTTCATCCGCCAACCATTGAGCAACTCGATGAAGGGGTGCATTTTATAGCCCATGCCATTGGCGATGGTCTGCCGGTCTTCGTCCATTGCCATGCAGGCGTAGGCCGGGCGCCGCTGATGGCGGCAGCCTATCTGATGGCGCGCCATGGGCTAGAGCATCGCGCAGCGCTGGCAACATTGCGCATCGCGCGCCCCATTATTCGCCCTAATCGCCGGCAACTAGGGCGCTTGCGCGAGTATGAGCGGCTCTTACGCCAGCGCCACCACAGTAGTCGCGCTACGCCGCCTGCCGGCGATTGAGACCGCTGGCAGCTAGCTCCAAGCATCCCGATACGGTAAAGAGATCAACGAGCGCCAACAACGGCAGGCGTGGCCGGGCGCAAAGGTAGACGGGGCGCCAGTGAGGCGCAAACTTAGCTTTAAATCGGTACAGGCCATCAGCATCATACACGGCGGCCATTTGCCTGCCGGCGAGTGTAATGAGCCATTCGAGCGGGCGCAAATTGGTCTCAAGATGGCGGAAGGGCGCTTCATTGAGACTGAGAGTCTGGCAGCCTTCGCTGCGAAGTTGATGGCCGGCTGTGGCAAAGATTGCTTCCATGACCCCCGATGGCGCGTGTGGCCGGCGTAGCATCAATTCGGTGACCGCGGCAGTGGGAGAGGGCTGGGTAAGCAATACCGCGCCTTGCCAGTGCCCATCGTGGTCGATGAAGACAAACAGGCGCGTTTCCGGTTCAAACGTTGTGCGAAAGAGATAGCGAAGCTGCGGACGCTGGCCGTGACGCGCTTCGCGGGCCAGCCAGCGCAACCGGGCAACAGCGGTTGGGCTCCACGGGATTTCATGGACGCTGCCAAAGCGGGCGGCGGCGCGCGCCATTTTGCGCACAGAGCGCCGCTGCAAGCTCTCGCCAGCGAGATCGATCACGCCTTCTATGCCAACCCGCACTGTTTCCCAGCCGGCGCGGGCCAACCGTTGCGCTAACCCTGCCGGGCAGCCGCGCAACAGTAGGCGGGCATGCTGGCCGTGCTCATGGTGAAGGGTGCTGAAATGGCCGTTCGCCGGCACAGTGGCGTAAGCCAGCCACGTAAAGCCAGACAACGGCAACCGCACCCGTTGGACGCGCGGTGTAGCAAGGGCGGCGCGCGTCCAGCTTAGTGGCAGCTCATCGCTTTCAGACAGCAGGCTCAACGGCATAGTGGCTCGTAACCGGCGCTAGAATGATCGAATTGCTCTCGTATGTAGTTTGCGCTTGGTTGCAAATTGCGTCAAGCATTTGCTTGCAAGGCAGCTTCGATCCGCGCCACGACCATATCAATTGCGATCGGATTGCGTCCGCCACCGGGGAAAATCACATCGGCGTACCGCTTCGTCGGTTCGACAAACTCGAGATGCATTGGGCGTACCGTCGCCAGATATTGCTCAATCACCGAATCAACCGAACGTCCGCGCTCGGCAATATCCCGGCGCAGCCGGCGGATGAAGCGAAGGTCGGAGTCAGTATCGACAAACAGTTTGATATGCATCCGGCGGCGCAACACCGGTTCGTAAAAGATTAAGATGCCTTCGACCAAGATAACTGGACGCGGTTCGATCCGCTCGGTTTGCGGCAGGCGTACATAGGTGGCATAGTCATAGGTCGGCAGATCGATCGCTTGTCCAGTGCACAGGGCATCGAGATGGGCAACTAACAGATCATTGTCGAGCGCATTAGGATGATCAAAATTGAATTTAGCCCGTTCGGCGAGTGGCAGATGGCTAAGGTCTTTGTAGTAACGATCGTGATCGATGTGAGCAATGCGGTCGGCGCCGACTCGTTGCAAAATCGCCTGTGCAACACTCGTTTTGCCGCTGGCGCTGCCGCCGGCGACGCCGATAATGATGGGGTTGGTATTTATCATACAAACATCAAAAAAAGAGCATCATAGGGGCAGAGCAAGGCTCTCCCCCTACAATGCCTCTACGCCGTCTGCGACTCCGGTTTTGATGGCTCGCCTAAAATCTTGTTCGTCAAATAGGTCGCTAACCACGCGGCTACCAAACTCAACACAAGGCTGATCAAGCCATGCACCAACTTTCGGCGCAGTTCTTCCTCTGTCATGCGTTAATCCCTCCGTCGCATCAAAATCGTCACGAAGTAAAGCAACTGCGCGATCGCTTGCGCTGCCGCCGCCACATAGGTCAGCGCTGCCGCGTTGAGCACGGCATTCACCCCTGCCGCCTCTTGCACCGTCACCAACCCGGCGCGCTGGAGCATTTCGCGCGCGCGTGCGCTGGCGTTGAATTCAACCGGCAGCGTCACCAGTGTAAAGGCAACCGCTGCACTAAATAAGATCACGCCAACGACCGCTAGTTGGAAACCGAACTGGCTGCCGCCGCCGGCGCCGAGCAACATACCGATAAAGAACAGCCATGTGCCGAGTTGCGAGCCGATGTTGGCGAACCCAACGATGCCCGATCGCACGCGCAACCACGCATAGCCTTCTTTGTCTTGCGCGGCGTGACCCAACTCGTGGGCAACGATCGCCATAGCGGCTACCGACGGTTGCACCGATCCTTCCGAGAGGCGAATGACCTTGCTCGCAGGATCGTAGTGGTCGGTCAACATGCCGGGAATGGTTTCAACGCCGACATGATCAAGGCCTTCATTCCGCATCAAGATACGCGCAACATCAAAGCCATTCAGCCGCCGCATGTTGGCGACCTGCGACCATTTATTAAAGGCCGACTGGACCTGAAATTGGGCCCAGAGGGCGAAGAGCATCGCTGGCACCGCAAAGAGCAGATAGGTTGGATCGAAGAAGAATGGCATAGGCACCTCCTTTGAACGTTGAGATGCGGTACTTGTCCGCTGCTGTGCTCAGTATACCACTCTCTTGCATGAGGCGGGTGTTGGTGAAATGTTTGAGTTTTGCAAAAATGATGAGGCTGGCAGTCAGGGTCGCGCGTTCACATCATAAGGGTTGCTCGCCGGTCAGTGTGTTGCGAGCCTGTCCCAGCCACGCTTGGGCGCGTTCGGCCAACCATGCGCGGAGCGCCGGCCCGCTACGGGGCATCAATAGGGCCGCTGCAGCGCCGCCGCCGATCAGTCCCAGCAGCAAGCCGGTTATGAAGCGTCGGCCACTGGTGCGGTGCGGTATCAGGCTGTCAATCATGGCATCGAGGTCATCCATAGAAACTCTACTCTTTACGGTGATGCTTACTCCTGTATCCAATCATACTATATAGAGTGCGGCAGTCAAACTGCCGCACTCCCAAGCGATCGCTCTTATCAAGCTAGAACGATATGCCACTGAGTCATGGCGCATCGTAGGCTGTCGTTTACCGGCCACACCTGTGTGCGGCCTGATGGCGCTACGGATAGATCCCGCGCGTGGTCACCGCGTCACCCACCCGCTGGATCGCCAGCATGTAGGCGGCGGTACGCAAATCAACTTGCCGCTCTGCCGAGACGCGCAACACCTGCTGCAAGGCGTTGGTCATGACCCGGCGCAACTGGGCATTGACCTCGCGTTCGCTCCAGAAGAACTCTTGCAATCCTTGCACCCACTCGAAGTAGCTAACCGTGACACCACCGGCGTTGGCCAGAATGTCGGGTATCACGAGGCAGCCGCGGTCGTACAAAATGGCATCGGCGGCTTTAGTGGTCGGGCCATTCGCCGCTTCGGCGATGATCTGCGCTTTGATACGGCTGGCGTTTTGGGTCGTAATCACACCGCTCAACGCCGCTGGTACCAGCACATCACACTCAATTTCAAGCAACTCCTCGTTGGTCAACGAGTCGGCGTTCGCTGCGCCGGCCACGCTGCCGGTGAGCGCTTTGTGTGCCAGCACTGCTTCGACGTCGAGGCCGTGCGGATTGTAGACTCCGCCACGGCTATCGCTCAAGGCGACGACTTTCATACCTAACGCGACGGCTTCCCGCGCCACGGTTGAGCCAACGTTGCCACACCCCTGAATAGCGAGCCGGATCTCTGGAATCGTCAAGCCAAGATGCTGTGATGCGGTCGTGAGTACATACGTCAACCCACGTCCGGTCGCCTCAAGTCGGCCTTCCGAGCCGCCAATGTTGATCGGCTTGCCGGTGACGACTGCTGGCACAGTATGGCCCTGATGCATCGAAATGGTGTCCATAATCCACGCCATCACCTGTGGATTGGTGCCAATGTCAGGCGCGGGAATGTCGCGCTCAGGGCCGATGACGACGCTGATTTCGGTGGCGAAACGGCGGGTTAGCCGCTCGATCTCGCCAAGCGAGAGCTGTTTGGGATCGACAATTACCGCGCCTTTGGCGCCGCCGTAGGGTAGGCCGGCTAATGCGCACTTCCACGTCATTAACATCGCCAATGCGCGCGTCTCGTCAAGCGTGACTGCCGGATGGTACCGGATGCCGCCCTTCGTTGGGCCGCGGGCCAGATTGTGTTGGACGCGGAACCCTTGGAATACTTCGATACGGCCATCATCGCGTTTGACGGGAAAGTTGACGGTCAGTTCGCGCTGAGGGGCGCGCAAGATACCACGGAGGCGGGCCGGCAGATCGAGCAGATCGGCGGCTTCGTCAAATTGTTGCTGGACGGTGCTCAGCAGATCGGCGCCCTCAGAGGGCGCAGCAGTATGTGCTACGTCAGTCATCACCATGATGTTGACCCCTCTCCGATGAGTAAGGGCGGCCAGCACTGGCCGGTCGCGACAGCGGCGGCGCGACAATGCCTATTGTACCACGATGCGATGGTGGTTGCGGAATAAGATTATTCATCGGTGGGAATGAATTCTGTGACGCTCGCCACCGAATGAACAAACGCGGCGATCAATTTGACTGCATGCGCCACATCGCTGATCTCGATCATCTCGTTGGGTGAGTGCATATAGCGATTAGGGATCGAGATCACTGCGCTGGCGATGCCGCCGCGCACGTGATGGATCGCGTCAGCGTCAGTGCCGGTGTAGCGTGGCGCAATTTGGACGGTGTACGGGATCGACTCGCGTTCGGCCAATTCGACCAGCCGGCGGAAGACGCGGCCACTGTTGGCCGAACCGCGCGAAAGCACCGGCCCGCCGCCAAGCTTCACCGTATTCCACTGGCGCTGATCGGCGTCGGGATGGTCGGTAGCGAAGGTGACATCAACCACAAGCGCGACTTGCGGGTCAAAGCTGAACGCGGCAGTGGTTGCGCCGCCGAAGGTAATCTCTTCCTGCGTGGTCGCCACGGCGGCGACGCAGGCTGCCGGGCGGTTTTGGCTGAGCAAGCGCAATGCTTCGAGCACAGTAAACGCCCCGATCCGGTTGTCGATCGAGCGGCTCACAATTCGCCCGCCGCGCAATTCGTACACTGGTGCATCAATTACGCCCACGTCGCCGACCTGCACCAATTCGGTCGCTTCGGCGCGGCTCGACGCGCCAATATCAATCCACATCTGCTCGATCTTGGTTACTTGAGTGCGCTCCTCTGGTTTCAGCAAATGAATTGGCTTTTTGCCGACGACGCCGAGCACTTCGCCGCGTCGGCCTAGCAAGCGCACGCGTTGCCCGATCAGCACCTGTGCATCCCAACCGCCAATGGGGCTGAAGTAGAGAAAGCCATTCTCATCAATATGGCTGATCATGACGCCAATTTCGTCAATGTGGCCAGCCAGCAGAATGCGCGGCCCGCTGCCTTCAAGGACGGCAAAGCTGTTGCCGAGCACATCACTGTACACTTGATCGGCGAAAGTGCGTGCCTCAGCCCGCCACACTCGTGCCGCCCGATCTTCGTCGCCCGATGGCCCCGGCGCGCTTAGGAGGCGCTTGAGAAATGCGATTTGCATGTCTTGCATGAGGATGATCCTTACCTCTTCTGTTGCGGGAATGTGTAAAAACGAGCTGTTAGAGTAACTCTCATGATAAGTGTTGCCGATTTTTCGCTCGCTCGATCAGACTAAGATGCGTTTTTGGCTTTGTGAAAACCGGCAAAATGCTTGACGCCATTTAACTGCGGCCAGTATAATGAAGCTGTGGCTCTACATTATACTTGATAGCAAACGCAATGGAAAAGCCTGACTTTGCTAATTTGGTTGCTGAAGTCATCGCGAGTTTACCCCCTGCTTTTGCGCGCCATCTCGAAACGGTCGAAGTGGTGATTGCGCCACGTCCAAGCCGTGACCAACGGCGCGCACTTGGGTTGAAGCCATGGCAGACGATTTATGGCCTCTACGAAGGGGTACCGCTCACCGATGAGTATAATGCGTCAGCGATGATTACCATCTTCCAAGAGCCGCTCGAACGCGATTTTCGCACCACAGCGGCACTGCGCGAGCAGGTGCGGCGCACTGTCTTGCACGAAATCGCCCACCATTTCGGGATTAGCGATGAGCGGTTACGCGAGTTGGGCGCGTATTAAGCGAGTATCGGTTGTCGTTCAAGAGGTAGCGCGTGCGGATCAGTACGATGATCACCGGAATGATGTATGTTGGCGCGTTGGCGATTGCTGGTTTCTTACTCTGGCAGACCGTGCAGATGTCAAGCGCGCTCATTGCGCTCTCGGCGAATGCTCCAACGCCAACCGTTGCGGTGATTCCTACTGCCACCGCTGCGCCATTGCTGGTGTTGCCGACGCCGGTGCCGCCGACGCCGCTGCCAACTACCGCTCCGCCCCAACCAGAGACGGTTGGGTATCATCCCAAGAGCGGGCGATATATCGCGGTCTGGCTGCCGCCGAATTTTGCCGGCGATGCACGCGAGTCGTTTTTCGCCAATGTCGATATTATCGATGACATTAGTCCCTTTTGGTATACCACCGATGCGAGCGGACGGCTCTATGGCCGGCGCGATGATGATCTGGTGGGGATTGCACATGGAAACAACGTGCGTATCATCCCCTCAATTCATAATGTTGGCAACCCCGGCGCGGTGGTGCCAGTGTTGACCAATCCGCAATTACGCGCGCGCCACATCCAAAATATTGTCGATGAGGTCTTGGCACGCGGTTACGATGGAATTGATATTGATTATGAATCGCTCGCGCCTTCGCTGCGCGACGATTTTACCGCGTTTATCGTTGATCTTGCTGCGGCATTGCACGCTCACGACAGGCTCTTGACTGTCGCTGTCCATGCCAAAGATCGTGATGATGGCGGTTTAGGTGCGTTTCAAGATTGGCGTGCGATCGGGCCGCATGTTGATCAATTGCGGATTATGACGTACGATTACCACTGGCGTGGGTCAGGACCGGGGCCGGTTGCTCCAGCGTACTGGATTGAAGCCGTCGCCAATTATGCTCGTGAGGTCGTTGATCCGGCTAAGGTACTGATCGGCGTTCACTTCTACGGCTACGATTGGCCGCCAGACGGCAATGCTACCGCTCGGCCTTGGAAGATTATCGAAGAGATCATCAACGAGTATCAACCGACAGTGAGCTTTATCGAACGCAACGCTCGCGGACGGGTCGGTGAGAGCACTTTTACTTATCGCACTAGCGCCGGTACGCGCACCGTTTGGTTTATGACTGATACCGGTCTCGCCGATAAGATCGCGACGGTGCAGAAGCTTGATTTGGCGGGTATTGCGATTTGGCAGTTGGGGTACGAACGGCCAGAATATTGGCAGACGGTACGCGCTAGTTTAGTGCAGGATTCAACGTTGATTCAACGGGCATTAAACGCCTTATTACCGGAACACTAGTAGGGGCGCACGGTAGTGCGCCCCAGCAGTGCATCTCGGCAGTGCGCCTCCCCCGGCGGTACGCCCTCTGGTGATCAGCGTAACCGTCAATCGTAGCGGCGCACATCCGTGCGTTCCAAATTAGATACATTGGACTACATCATGACCACCACCGCAGGCGAACCCGGTGTCCGAGCCAATCCAACCGAGGCGCGTGATTTGGTCGAGCGTGGCATTGCGGCGGCGCGCGGCGGGCAGCGCCGGGTTGCTGCCGGCTTGCTAGCGCGTGCGCTCAAGCTCGATCCCCGCGATGAACGGGCATGGCTGTGGTTGAGCGGCGTGGTTGACGATCCAGCGCAGCGCGCTTTTTGTTTGCGAGCCGTCTTGCGCATTAACCCCAATAATCCCCACGCTCGTCGTGGTCTGGCCTATCTCGAACGGCAAGGCACGACGACTGCGCGTCCAATTGCCGACCTCGCGCCGCCGGCATCGACGCCGGAACCAGCCGCCGATGCCGCACCTGCTTCTCCACCCACACCAACTGCGCAAAGCCGCGATTGGTGGGTTCATTGGCGTTGGCAGCGCCGCGAAACGTCGCGGGTGCGGATAGTGTTGTGGGTGTTGCCGATTGTGTTGTTGGCGGTGGCGCTCATCTTGCATCAGAGTGTGAGCGTTGCCCGCGAGCGCGCGCTTGCGGCGCTGGCTGCCGAGCAAGAACCAGCCTTTACCGTCGAAACTGCTCTGGCAGCGCCACTTGCGACTCCGACCCCCATTCCGGCGCTTGAAGCCGAGCCGCTCGCCGTCGTCGAGAGCCTCACCGTTTCGTATCTTACCGCGATTGATGCGATCCGCACCGATCTGCGCACTGCTTCGGCTGCCTATCGGCAAGAGACGAGCCAGCCCGGTGGCGCGTCGATCAACCATGTGGCGGCGACCCAACGGCTGCGAGCGACAGTAGCGCAGGCGCTGGCTAATCTTGGTGAACTGCGTGCGCCGGGAGTGCTGATGCCGGCTCACGAAGATTATCGGCAGGGGCTTGAGCTAGAGTTGGCCGGTCTCGATGCCATCCTCGACTTCTACAGCACTTACGATGTGGCGAACGCCAATCGTGCCGCGCTTCGCTTCCAAGAGGCACGCGCGTTTATCGAGCGTGCCCAAGCCGGTTTTCAATCGCAGCGCCAACGTCTCGGCGAGATGAGCCTCATAAGCGCGTATACTATTCGTTGATTGGCATCCCCCCGCGCCTCGTAATGCCCGGCCCTGCTGTCATTGCGAGCCGAGCGGAGCGAGGCGAAGCAGTCTCGTACAAAGGCGCAACTCCATCACTCCGCGCGGGAGGCGAGGGCGTTCCCCTTCTGCCCTGCCTTGCCCGCCATCTAGCGGTGTCCCCTCTCCTGTCGTGCGGAGGGGGAGAGGGAATCAACGCCAAGCCACCATGTGAGGAAAGACGCAGAGGTTTTCACGTCAAGGCGCGCAGGGCGCAGCGGTCGCCCGTCATTACGAGCGGAGCGAGGTGAAGCAATCTTGCACAAAGGTGCGATTCCATCACTCCGAGAGGGAGCGGTACACCCTCTCCTGTCGTGCGGGGGGAGAGGGCATCATTAGCGTCACCCCTACAACGCGATTCCGTAGATCGCCGCGTACTTCTGGCGCAGATAGGTCAGATACGGCTCAATCTCCATCGGCTTACCGGTCGCGCGCTCGATCAGTTCATTGGGCGTATACACGCTGCCGTGGCGATAGATATGCTCGCGCAGCCAGCCGTGTAGGCTAGCGAATTCACCCCGCCCAATCTCATCATCAATTTCGGGATGGGCTGCACGAGCGGCAGCAAGGAACTGCGCACTAAGGATATTCCCTAGCGTATAACCTTGGAACGCGCCGCCGATCAGACCGCCAAACCAATGCACGTCTTGCAGCACGCCATCGCGATAGTCGGGCACCGTCACCCCTAAATCCTCGGCGTAGCGCGCATTCCATGCTTCCGGTAGGTCGCGCAGCTTCAGGTTGCCCTCTAGCAGGGCCAATTCCAGATCAAACCGGATCATCACGTGCAGGTTATACGTCACTTCATCAGCATCGGTGCGGATAAGCGACGGTTGTACCCGGTTGATTGCGCGATAGAATTCGTCGAGCGGGACGTTGCCCAGTTGCTGGGGAAACGTCTGTTGTAATTCGGGGTAGAAATGCTCCCAGAATGGCCGTGAGCGGCCGATCAGATTTTCCCACAGCCGCGATTGGCTTTCATGCACTCCCGCTGACACGCCACCGCAGAGAGGCGTGCCCTCGAACGCCGGATCAACACCTTGTTCGTACATAGCGTGGCCTGATTCGTGCAGGGTACTGAACAAACCATCGCCTAAATCATGCTCATTAATGCGGGTCGTGATGCGCACATCGCCGACCGAAAACTTGGTCGCAAACGGATGGTGGGTGAGGTCTTGCCGTCCGCGCTCGAAGTCATACCCGAATTGGCGAATGATCTGCTCACCAAAGGCCAGTTGATCATTGCGCGGGTAGTATTTGCGCAGGCATGAGTCGTCAATTGGCGGTTGGGCGACAATTGCCCGGATGATCGGGGTGAGGCCGGCGCGTAGGCGGGCAAAGAGGTCGCGAATCACGGCGGTGCGCATGCCATAGTCGCTAACGTCAATCAGTGGATCGGCGGGATGGTCGTAGCCGGGGAAGCAGTCGGCCACTCGCCGGCTTAGTTCGAGCGTGCGTTCGAGATACGGTAACATGGTGGTGAAATCATTCGCCGGACGGGCTTGCGTCCATGCATGGTAGCTAGCCGCTGTATGTGCTGCAATGTCGCTCGCAAGATCAACCGGAATCCGGGTCATGCGCTCGTAATTGCGTTGCGCCACCCGGATCAGCGCCGCATCGGGATGGTCATAGGGCAACTGTTCGCTGTAGGGCATCAGGTCAGCCAACAACCGGCCCAATTCAGGATCGGTGCTGCGCACGTGGGCCAACCGTGAGAGGGTGGCCAGTTGGCGGGCGCGCGCGGCAGCGCCGCCGGGCGGCATATAGGTGCTCTGATCCCAATTGAGCACGGCGGCTGCGCTGTTGATATCGTCAATTTCCTGCAAACGGGTGCGGAGTTCGTGCAAACGGGTTTCCATGGTTATGACTCGCTTTCTCGTGAGCGCCAAGTATGGAGCGTGATCCTCAAACTACTAAGGAGTTACCCATTCTTTGTGGTTTGGCGTTGTCGCCACGCCAGTAGCCGTTGCTGAGCAGCGCGGAGAGTCTCGTCGCGTTTGGCGAAGCAAAACCGGGCTAGCAACGGCAAATCGTGCTGGCGGGCATAGAAGGCCGAGGGCGGGATAGCGGCGACGCCGACTTCTTGGGTAAGAAAGCGGCAGAAGGCGACATCATGATCAAAGCCGGTTGATGAGATATCGGCCATTAAGAAGTAACTGCCTTCGGTTGGCAATACCGGCAAATCAACACTTGCTAGTATTTCAGCCAAGAGCCGGTAACGAGCGGTATACTCAGCGCGAAACTGGGCGTAATAGCCGTTGCGCAGCGCCTCTTCAAGCGCCGCCGCCGCCGCAAATTGCAACGGGGTGGCGGTGGCGAAGGTGATCCATTGGTGAGCCGCGCGCAGCGCGGCGTTGAGGTGGGCCGGGCCAACTGCGTACCCGATCTTCCAGCCGGTGAGACTAAACGTCTTGCCGATACTGTTAATCGTCAAGGTGCGCTCCCACATTCCCGACAGGGTCGCGATAGGAATGTGTTCAGCGCCAGCGAAGACCAACTGATCATAGACCTCATCCGATACCACTACCACATCGTAAGTCTGGCACAGCTCGGCGATCTGCTCGAGTTCGGCCCGTCGAAAGACCTTGCCAGTCGGGTTGTGGGGCGTGTTCAGCATCACCAAACGCGTGCGCGCTGAAAAGGCGGCGCGCAATTCCGCCGGATCAAACCACCACCCTGTTTGGCCTTCTACCGGCGGATGGAGGCGGACGAAGCGCGGCACGCCGCCGGCCATAGTCACATCAGGCAGATACGCATCGTAAAACGGCTCGAACAGAATGACCTCATCGCCGGGGTTAACCAACGCCTGCACTGCCGCGAAGAGTGCCTCAGTCGCGCCGCTGGTGACGGTCACTTCGTTCTGCGGATCGATCGCACGCCAGCCGTGGGCCTGCCACGTGGCAGCAATCGCCTCTCGTAACCGAGGAATGCCAATATAAGGGGCATACTGATTAGCATCGGCGGCAATTGCCTCAGCGGCTGCTTGCTTGATCCATTCCGGCCCGGCGAAATCAGGAAAGCCTTGCCCAAGATTGACCGCGCCGCACTGCACGGCAAGGGCGCTGATTTCGGCAAAAATCGTGGTGCCAAACTGGCGAACGCGCTCGGCGCTGGGTGCTGTGGTCATCAGTGAACCTCTGATGGATGGCAGAAGAACCGGCTTTCTGTATGGTACCACAGACCGGTGCAACTTTTGCGACTGCATCGGCGTCATACCGGCAGTACCAGAGTACGAACGTTGAAGGAGGAAGAATATGTCATTCCAGCGCGATCAGATGCGATTAATCGGTCTGCTCTTAGTGACGATGGGTATTGTCGCGATCTTTAAGTTGTGGTGGCTGGTGCCGATCGCGTTGCTGGCTGGCGGCGGTATCGTCATCTACCGCCGCCAACGCAGCCTTGGCCGCACTAACGAAGCGGTGCAGGCCTTGTTGTGGGGCGTGGGCTTGGCGCTGCTTTCGCTGATCAATTTGGTGTGGCCGGGCATTTTGGTGCTCGGTGGCGTGAGCCTGCTGCTGATTGGCCGCGAGGATGCCGTCGAGCAGCGAATGTGGGCATTGCTCGGGCAGGTGCTGAATTGGAACCGTCGCCCCACCTCGCCGCCGGCGAGCAATAAAGTACAGATTATTGAGAAGGACGGTGAATAGCCGATCCTTCCCCCAACACCTTCACCAACCATGCTCGCACCGCCGCCCGCGCCGCTTCGGCAGCGGGCGAACCATCAGTGTAGAGCGTGCCGGAACGCACGGTCGCTATCGTCTCGCGGAATTGCTGAAATGTAGGCAGGCTGGCCAGTCGGTTTGGTCGATCTGGGCCGGCTGCCAGATCAAGCAGCGCTTCTGGCCGGTTAGAAAAGACGATATAGTGCTCGATCAAGCCTACTGCCCGCAGCGGACTGGCAATCTCGCCGATGTAGATCGTCGCATTGCCGGCCCGTTGCTCGGTAAACGTTTCACCCCGGTTCCGGCGCACTTCCAGATATTTGTCTAGAAAGATCTTGGCTAGCGGATCGTTGCGCGAAGCCAGAAAGACCAATACCTCGCCATTTTCAACCAAATCGGTGGCCACATCATTCGTAACCGGGGTAAAGTCACGTACCACGACTGCAATATCGCTGCCGATCCACGTTATCACATCGCTATCGAGCTTCACGCCAAGCACAGCGGCAACGTTGGCAGCTGCATCTGCTGGCATCGTGAGGCCAAACACTTCGCTGAGCGCCCGTTCGATCCGCGGTTGTTCAGGCACGTCGCTAAGGGTCGGTGACAGGCTAGCGTACAGTTGGACATCAGCCGGTAAGAGTTCTGCCGGCGCTGGGCCGCGTTGGACGGTGGTAAACCAGTAGACGAACATAGCGCCGATCAGAGTAGCAATCAAGGTGATCGCCAGTCCGCCGGCGAAGGCGTAACCAAGACCTCGTTCACGGGGAATGGTTGATGTTTTGATCATAGTCTTGTCACAGAGGCAGTCCAATGCTCTCTTGATATGGTACCATAGGTATAGACTGAATTTCGTAATCCCTGCAACTCTTCGTTCTCACCCTACCCAGAGGCAGGCATATATGCGGATCGAAACCTTACCGCCGGCAGCGGCGGTTGGTCATATTCTCTGCCACAATGTAGCCGATGCGCAAGGGCGAAAAGCGTTTCATAAAGGACGGCGCCTGCGTGTTGAAGATGTGCCGCGTCTGGTTGAGCTAGGGCTATCGGCAGTACGGGTAGCGATATTAGCGCCTGATGATGTCCACGAAGACGAAGCGGCTATTCGGGTAGCGCAGATCGTCGCTGGGTCGGGGGTAGCAATTGGCGAACCGCACGCCGGTCGGGTCAACCTATATGCAGTCAGTGATGGCCCACTGATGATTAATGCTGAAGCGTTATTCTCGATCAACCTGATCGATGGTCTTACGATTGCGACCCTTCCTCCTTACACCTTGGTTACTGCCGGACAGATGATCGCAACGATCAAGATCATTCCGTTTGCCGTCCCCGTGACCGATCTGCTGCAAGCAGCCGCCATAGCCGGTGGAGCAGGCGTGTTGCGGGTTGCTCCGTTGGTTCGGCAGCAGTTTGGTGTGGCATTGGTAAGTAGCCCGGCGGCACGAGCAAGGGTGGAACGAGGCATATTGCCGGCCATTGCCGGTCGGATCACCGATCTTGGTGCAACGATAGTTGCCTGCCGAGATTTGCCGTTAGATGAGTATGAAGTTGCTGTCGGTCTAGCTGACCTCATGGCTGCCGGATCGAATATTATCATCACTGCCGGTGAGACGTCGGTCGTTGATCGCGATGATGTCATTCCGCGAGCAGTGCGGCGACTAGGTGGCGAGATCGCGCATTACGGCGCGCCGGTTGAGCCGGGGAATCTGTTGTTGCTAGCCTATCTTCATCACGCCGTTGATACCATCCCCCTGATTGGCGCGCCCGGTTGTGTGCGTTCACGCGACCAGAATATTGTTGATCTGATCTTGCCGCGACTAATGGCAAATGAGCGGCTCGGTCGGCGCGAGATTGCTGCGCTGGGCCTTGGCGGGCTGCTTGGCGCCTCCCGGCGCGGATGAGGTATGAACCAGCCCGGCTACGGAGCACGGCTGTTTGACTGCCGTATCCGCGAGCGCGGTAGCCGTGATGCTCTTCGCAATCTCGATCGCCGGTGCAACTTCGCCGCAGCCGCTTGCGTAATGGTAATATATCTGCCAGCACGCCTGAACACGCTGAAAGGGGGAGTGATGAGCCTTGAAAGTTTGTACCACGACCGGCGCGAAGCGGCGCTGGCCGATTTCAATCGTGCTATCGAACTTGATAGAGACTATGCGTGGGCCTACTTTCAGCGCGGGCAAGTGCTGCGTGAATTGGGAAGGATGGAAGAGTCGTTGGCTGATCTGACGCGAGCGTGTGAACTTGATCCTGAAGATGCCGCGTATCACGCCGAGTGCGGCGAGACGCTGCGCATGTTGCGCCGCTATGAAGAGGCCATTGCGGCCTTTTCGCGCGCAATCGAGTTGCGTCCTGCCTATCCATGGGCGCTAGGTAGCCGTGGCCAAGTATGGCGAGCGATGCGCCGCCATCATGAGGCAATAGCCGACTTTGACGCGGCGCTGGCGCTGAATCCGACACTGGCATGGGTTCACGCCGAGCGGGGCGAGGCGCTGCGGGCGCTGCGTCGGCACCCGGAAGCGATCGAGGCATTTACGCAGGCTTTGGCGATAGATCCTCATTATCCGTGGGCGCTGGGGCATCGCGGCATTGCTTACCGCGAATTGCGCGATTATCCGGCGGCCATTGCCGATTTTGACGCCGCCATTGCCTTGCAAGACGATCTGGCATGGCTCTATGCCGAGCGCGGTGAATCGCGTCGTTTGGCTGACGACTACGATGGCGCATTGATCGATCTTAGTCGTGCGATCGAGCTTGATCCCGATTATGCATGGGCGTTAGGCAGTCGCGGCGCTACCTTCCGCGCGCTTGGTGATACTGAAGCGGCCTTAGCCGATTTCAACCGCGCGCTTGAACTCGATCCCGATTATGCATGGGTCTATATGCAGCGTGGCCTCTTGCATCGCGCCGCCGATCGGATTGATGAGGCGCTGGCCGATTTCAGCCGCGTGATCGAGCTTGAACCCAACCACGTGGGCGCATTTGCCGAACGGGGCGAGATTTGTCGCCTGCGCCGCCGTTACAACGAAGCGTTGGCCGATTTTAGCCGCGCGATCGAATTGCAACCCGATCATGCGTGGGCGTTGGGCAGCCGTGGGCAGGTGTATCGGGTGTTGAGCCGTTACGAAGAGGCGTTGGCCGATTTTAACCGTGCGCTTGAACTGAAACCCGATGTGGTATGGGTGCTCGCTGAGCGGGGCGAAACCTATCGCCTTATGCGCCATTACAATGAGGCGATCGAAGATTTCAATCGCGCGCTTGAACTCAACCCCGATGACTCGTGGGTGCTGAGCCGGCGCGGCGCAACCTATCAGGCGCTCAAGATTTACGAAGAAGCGTTTATCGATCTGACCCGTGCTGTCGAAATTGACCCCAACAATGCGTGGGCATGGGCGCAGCGCGGTTCGCTCTTCCGCCAAATGTGAGGGAGTGAATACGACGTTCTTGGGCATGGGGTTCCGCAGTTGTGATTAACGTTCCATAAAGACGTGAAGCGTGGTAGGTGTGTTATCACCATACGTTGACCTCACCCTAGAACTGGCGTTACGCCTGTACGATGACGCTTTACGCCGCTGTATCGCGCCTTGCTGGTTTTGTGGTATCATCGCGGCAGCTTGGTGATATCGCATCGAGGGAGGATTGCGCAGCCATGGACGCCACCCATCCGCTTCATCCCCGCCCGATCCGGGTGGCGATGTTGGCGCGCGCGGTCTTCCCACTGCACGGTTTTGGCGGTATCGAGCGCCACGTCTACCATCTCACCAAATATCTGACCCGTTTGGGAGTAGAAGTGACGCTCTACGTACAAACCCCGCCGGACAACGCCGAGCAAGGCGATCTCCGTCCCTATGCGATCGAGACTCTTCGTTACGATTATACAACTCCGTTGCTGCCACCAAATGGGGTTATTGGTCGTCAGATCAATTTTCCACTGTACAGTTGGCGGATCGGGCGCCTTGCTGCGCAGCGCGTGCTAGCCGGTGCGTTCGATGTGGTGCATACACAGGGGTTGTGTGTCTTTGGTTACGCGGTGGCCCGCCAGCGTGACCCACGCTTGCTTAGCACGCCGTTTGTCGCTAACCCGCACGGCATGGAAGAGTTTCGCACTCCTGACCGGCTGAAATGGCTAGCCTACGCCCCATTCCGACTGCTCTACGCCTACGGCCATCGCCAAGCCGATCGCGTGATTGCAACCGACGCTTGCACCAAAGATGATCTTCCGCGCTATCTTGGCGTTGATCCGGTGAAGGTCGTGGTTATCCCTTCGGCGATAGACGTCGAAGAGTGTTTAGCACAGGTGCGCAGCGATCTGCGCATGGCGCTGCGGTTCCGGTTGGGGTTGACGAGTGGCGGCCCGATTTTGCTCAGCGTGGGCCGGCTCGAACCCAACAAGGGTTTTGATGTCTTGATCGCGGCGCTTGCCCGCTTGCACAATGAATTGCCAGCCAATTGGCGCTGGTTGCTGGTCGGTAGCGGCTCGGCGCGCGAGGCGCTCGAGCAGCAGGCGCAGGAGGCCGGTATTGCCGATCACACCCTCTTTGTCGGGCGGCTTAACGATGAGGAGTTACACAGTCTCTACGAAGAGATTGACCTGTTCGTGCATCCCACCCGCTACGAAGGCAGTTCACTCGTCACGCTCGAAGCGATGATCCATCGTCGGCCGGTGGTCGCCAGCGCAATCGGCGGGATTCCCGACAAGGTCTTTCCGGGCCGCAACGGCCTATTAGTGCAGCCGGGTGACGTTGATGATCTTACCGCTCAACTGCGCGCTGCATTAGCCGCCCGTGACCGTTGGCCAGCGTGGGGAGCAGAAGGCGAACGGATCGTGCGCTCAACCTTCGATTGGCCGGTCGTAGCACGGCAAACGCTGGCCCTCTATCACGAGTTACTGGCCGGCAACCACACCTCACACCCCGCCCGATCGGGGTGATCAACCACCAACGCTGTGGCCGGATCACGTCGTAGCATCCACAAGATTAGCAGATCACCCCCGGCAGCAAGGGTCATGATCGCGCCAAAGCCGGTGACCATCGGCCAATTGCCGATAATGCCGATCAGGCCGGGGATGATGCCGAGCGTCACGCACGGCAGAGCCGTGCCAAAACGGTAGGCATTGATCGGCAACGGCTGTTTGGCATGGGCATACGGTGCCAGCCCTTTGATGCTGAAGCCGAATGTGATCGCGCTCAGCGGCAGGTGTCCGGCAATCATCCACCCCGCGGCATGCAACCCTTCGTGGACGACAACGCCAATCACGAAGGCTCCCAATAGTTCCCACGATGCTATGAGTAAGAACGATTGATGAATGAGGATATGTGCGAAGATGAGCAGCAGGGCAAGCGGCAGACCAAACAGCAGCGCGCCCAGATTGGCCTGCGTAAACGAAACCGAGCGATCAAGGTGTTGGTAAGCGGTTTGTGAGGTGTCCATCGGTAGCACCTCATGATGTAACATGGACGCCCATCTGGGTTCATTTCCTTGCATCTAGCGAGATAGGGTTGAACTGGATAATAAGCTGTTTGTGCTGAATAAGGAGCAAATACCAAAGCTCATTCGCTACGGCAGAAAGTCTGATAATTTCTTAGCAAACTCGTCGGCTAACTCGCGAATTGAAGAGGTTACATTGCTGTGACGGCGTAGCCAATCTTCAGTAAGCATATCTGGCTGAATAAGGTTTGAAAAGGTCGTCTGATAACATCACCGTTTGGGTCATCCCGCCAAGCATACCTCTCCCACCAGCCTGTAAGTTCCAGCTACAACCCATCACGATATCAGATAAAAGAGTATAGCGCCATGCAACAAAACCTCTCTGTTCGTCAGTGTTAACTTGACGGATCAAGTAAACACCATTACTTTGGGTAGTAAGACACAGTCTCAGCATCATCAAAATGCGACCGGCATCTAAGCCGAAATCACCTCGACGGGTTGGACTCTTCTCCTTGACTTCAACTGGTAGCACTGTACTGTCAGAACCAACAATGAACAGGTCTACATCATACGGATCGGCTAGCGATTTGTGTAACCGCTGTTTGAGGTAACTATAGTAAAATGCCTGCCGTAACGTGAGAGCGGTGAGTTGGGTTTCGCTTGCCTGCAAAAAACGGTTTTTGATATCTTCATGCCAACAGTTGCCGCGCGCATTGCGCCCACGCTCCGGCCAACGGGTAAACAGATGATTGGAAGGGGTGAACTGTTGATCGGCGTACACGTAGTTTTTCCAAGATAGTTGGTCAATGTTTGGCGATGAGCTTATCGCTCCCGCAACGATCACTCCGATTCCGTTAGCGTTAAGAAATGTAGCTATGGCTTGAAACCTCCCGTTTTTATTCCAACTATCAATTGCTTGAGTTATTTCTTGATCATTGAGATAAAGTTCAGGTAGAACAAAAACTGCATAGCGATACTGGTAAAACTGCGGTGTTTTGGGTGAGATGATCCAAGCTCCTGAAAGAAATTGTTGTGATGGATGTACGAAGTTTTCTAATTCAATCTCGGCAATCATACCGCGCGCTTTATTGTTTACTATTACGCTTTGCAAATACGCTATCGCTTCGTCAGTGGAAAAATAGATTGGCATGTGGTCGGCATCCTTGCTAATGTTATCAAGCTATCTTGTTTCACATAATTCAAACAAGCGCAAATTATAAGCTTGTTCACGCTTTAGGATGGGATTACGCAAAGCCTTCATTATCTCGTTGGCAATATGTTCAACGATCGGTACAACCACAGAATTGCCAAATTGTCGATATGCGCTTGTATCGCTACAGACAATCTTAAAACTCTCTGGAAAACCCATCAGGCGGGCGCATTCGCGTGGAGTGAGGCGACGTGGATTTTTCCCTTCCTGTGGGATCAAGATCTCAGAACCGTCTTTATAATACCGAGCGCTTAATGTACGAGTAACTTGATCAAGATCAGCTAATCCAAACCCGAAGCCATTTCCCTTCGCACGATGCTTGTCAGCGTACTGCTGGAGGTACTTCCATAAGTGATCGGTAAGCGTGTATTTTGGATCAACATCAGATTCGAGAATATCCCGTAATTTTGGTTTTCGATCAGGAATCGTTGGAAATTCAAACGCAATCGGATCCGAGAAGCCGACAATATAAATCCGCTCACGGTGTTGTGGGACAAGAAGGCGCGCATCGATCACCTTGTGGTAGACGAAGTACCCGAGTTCTTCGGTAAGTGTCTCGTAAATAATTCGGAACGTTTTTCCTCGATCATGACTAACAAGATGTTTAACATTTTCTAACAAAAATGCGCGTGGTCTTTTGCGATCAATAATGCGCGCTACATCGAAAAAGAGGGTTCCTTGGGTGATGTGGGCAAATCCGTGAGCATTACCGAGCGCATTATGCTTTGTAACGCCGGCAATGCTAAAGGGTTGGCAAGGAAAACCAGCAGTCAAAATATCGTGATCAGGAATGTCATCTGCCGGTATTTGTGTAATGTCACCAGCCGGTTTGTCGCCAAAATTCGCTTCGTAGGTACGGCAGGCCATCTTGTCCCATTCAGAAGCGAAGATGCACGTTGCGCCTGCGCGTTCAAAGGCTAGTCTGATACCGCCAATTCCAGCAAAGAGGTCGATGAAGGTGATTCGCTGATCCATAAGGAACGTGTCCGAATTCGTTGCGTTTGAACATAGTTGATGTATACAGTATGGCTTGATGGCTGTCAAGTTCATTGGAAGGAGTCTGTCATGTCCCAATCCCATCTTCCTCCCCTCCGCCTCGTTGCCATTGGCGGTGGCGGCGGCAGTGCGCAGGTATTGCTCGGCGCACGACCGTTTTTTGCCGAACGCACGGCGGTCATTGCCGTCACCGATTCGGGTCGGAGCACCGGCGCGGCTCGTCTGATCGCGAATATTCCTGCACCCGGCGATCTGCGCAATCTGCTGGCGACGCTGGCGGCTGATCCGAACGGCCCGCTGGCCCGGCTCATGCAGTACCGGCTGCGCAGTTCAGCGTTGCCGTTGCTTGATGGGATGGCAGTAGGTAACCTGCTCCTAGGTGGGTTGGCGCAGATGGAAGGCGATTTTGCGGTGGCAGTAGCAACGGCACGTCAGATGTTGGGCTGTCCCGAACAGGTGCTGCCCGTTTCGACGGCCAATACCCGTCTGTGTGCCGAGTTGATCAATGGTCGGATCGTGGTCGAAGAGGCGGCGGTGCGTGCGCTGGGTAAGCCGCCCATCCGCCGCGTATTTCTCGATCCGCCGGCTGCTGCCTACGAACCTGCGCTGGCAGCGATTGCTGCTGCCGATTTGGTGGTCATCGGACCGGGCAGCTTCTATACCTCGCTCCTCGCCACGCTCTGCTTCGAGGGCCTCGTCGAAGCGTTGCGGGCAACGTCGGCGACGATAGTTTTTGTCTGCAACACCACCATCCAGCCCGGCCAGACTGATGGCATGGCGATTGCTGATCACGTGGCGCGGTTGGTTGAGGTGCTCGGCCCCGGTGTGCTCGATGTAGCGCTACTTAACGATGCCAATGCGCTACACCCGGCGGTAGCGGCGCGCTACAGTGCTGCCGGCCTACACCCGCTGATCGTGACTGATGCCGACCGACAAGCGATCCGCGCACTCGGTGTTGAACCGCTCGTGCGCGAGTTGGCCGAGCCTGACCCCGGTCCGCGCGAGTTGTGGAATAAGGCCGACACCATCCGCCACGATCCTCAGACGCTAGGGTTAGCGCTGTGGAAGATTGCACTTGATCGGGCAAACATGTAGCCATCATCTATTCCAGTTAGCGCCTCGCTATATCCCGCGAAACTTCTCACCCCGCACGACCTGCACATCGGTCGTGTACGCAATCACGGCAAAATGCGGGAAATAAGTACTCGCCAGATGCTGCAAGATACGTTCGGCCACAGGAGGGGCGACGAGGGTTTCGATGCGCAGACTATGCCCTTCCCACTCGCTGGCATGCACGCCGCGGGTACCCTCGCCGCGCACCGAGCCGACAGTGTAGCCGCGGGCGCCGAGTTGGCGCAGGTCGTGCAACATACGCTCTTCAAGCACCGCTTCGGCGATGATAGTGACCAGTTTAACCGTGGTTAACTCCATGCTGTCTCATCCTTCCTTATGATCCACCGGCAATCCACGTAGCCAGCGTGTAGTAAATGGGTAGCCCAATAGCAAGGTTAAACGGGAAGGTAATACCGAGTGCGGCGGTCAGATAAAAGCTGGGGTTAGCTTGCGGCAACGCAATACGCACTGCAGCCGGTGCAGCAATGTACGAGGCGCTTGCCGCTAAGACACCCAGTATCATACTACCACCGAATGACAGACCGGCGATGCTACCAAACCAAACGCCGAGTGTCCCATTGATAATCGGGATGATAATTGCAAAACCGAGGAGAAACCAACCGGCGCTCGGCAGATCGCGGAAGCGTCGTGCTGCCACCATGCCCAATTCGAGCAAGAAGAAGGTAAGCGCACCTTTGAACAGATCGACAAACAGTGGTGCTACCTCTTTACCACCGCGCGGGCCGGCGAGCCAACCAATCACCATCCCACCGACTAACAGCAAAATGCTTTTACTGGTGAGTAATTCACGCACCGCTGCACGCCAGTCGCCACCTTGGTGCCCACCAGCCATTTGCGCGATCAGCAACGCGATCACAATGGCCGGCACTTCCAGAATAGCAACGAGCGCCGGCATAAATCCTTCATACCGTATGCCAATCGTATCAAGAAATGTCTGCGCTGCAGCAAACGTTACTGCCGACACTGAACCGTAATGGGCGGCTAATGCTGCTGAGTCGGCAACGCTGAGCTTTCCTAGGCGACGGGCGACGGTGTATGCAATCAACGGAATAATCAACCCTAACAACAACGTTGCAAGGGCCGGCGCCCAAAACACCGCCAAACTCGTTTCGGCCAGTGCCACCCCGCCTTTCAAGCCAATTGCCAACAACAGGTAGATCGATAGGGTCGTGTACAGCTCATCGGGTAATTTCAGGTCGCTGTGCATCAGTGTAGCAATGATCCCCAACCCAAACGCCAGTACCATTGGTGAGAGAAGATTGATCTGCATCAGTTCAAGAATCGGCATATCGTTCCTTCGTTGCAGGTGTTTCAGCGCGCGTCGATCCCCATATGCTGTAGTAGGCAGAGGCTGGCCGGCGATTCCCGTGGTTTAGGACATAGCTTCACCAACGGCAGCCTCTCGTGATAATCCCCAGCTATGATTACCACCAAGCAGTCTATTCTATCCTACCACCTCGCGTAACATAGCTAGCAGTGCTACAATGTAGCCATTGTTCGCCGTTCTGCATCCTAAGGAGCTGCACCCTATGGCCGCCACGACGTCGGCACACTCTGAGCGTCTGCCGTTGGCAACTCGCCTCGCCTTCGGAGCTGGTGATCTCGGTCCGGCGATTGCCACGATTGTTGCGTCGTTCTTTCAGCTCTATTTTCTTACCACCATTGCCGGCTTGCCGCCCGGTCTCGCGGGTACCGTTCTACTCATTGTCAAAATCTGGGATGCAGTGAATGATCCGATTGTCGGTTGGCTCACTGACAAAACTCAAACCCGTTGGGGACGGCGACGGCCATGGTTGCTGTTCGGCGCAGCGCCGTTTGGTCTGCTTTTTTTCTTGCAATGGATCGTGCCGCCTTTAGATGTGACCGGTAAGTTTATCTACTACCTAGTCATTGCGCTGCTTTTTGATACTGCGTTTACAGTAGTAAATGTACCGTACACTGCGCTAACACCTGAACTTACCCGCGACTACGACGAGCGTACAGCACTCAATTCCTACCGTTTCGCCTTCAGTATCGGTGGTAGTCTACTCGGTGGCATTCTGCATCAGATCATTGTTGGTCAATTTGCCGATCAGCAGACCGGTTATCTCGTGTCTGGTGCGGTGATCGGTGTGTTGATTGCGGTACCCTTTCTCTGGTGCTTTTTTGGCACGCGCGAACGTTACGAACCTGAGCCCGGCGTGGAAGAACTGAGTTTACTTGATCAGATTCGGTATGTGTTCAAAAATCGACCTTTTCTCTTTGTTGTCGGCATCTATATGTTCTCGTGGCTGGCAGTGCAGGTGACATCCAGTGTGTTGACCTTCTTTATCGTCTTTTGGCTAGGCAGTGTGCCTCAATTTCCGGCGACTGCGTTTGGGCTGACCTTTGCTAGCGCCAACGATATTATTCCAATTATGCTTTTTGCCGTACAGGGTTCGGCGCTGGTCTTTCTGTTTGTATGGAGCGCGATTAGCCGTCGAATCGGTAAGAAGGCAGTGTATATGATTGGTAGTCTAATTTGGATTGGCGTACAAGCATTTCTCTTTTTTCTTCAGCCCGAACAAATTACACTAGCGATCGTGCTCGGCGTCATTGCAGGAGCCGGTGTAGCGACCGCATATCTCATCCCGTGGAGTATGATGCCCGATGTGATCGAGCTGGATGAGTTAGAGACCGGCCAGCGCCGCGAGGGGATGTTCTACGGGTTTATGGTACTGCTGCAAAAGATAGGTTTGGCACTCGGCCTATTTTTGGTTGGTTTGGCGCTGCAATTTGCCGGCTTCAACGAGAATCTGCTGCCCGGCCAGCAGCCGGAAAGTGCGCTGTTAGCGATCCGACTGCTGATTGGCCCGCTGCCAACGGTAATCTTGATCTGCGGGATGATCTTGACCGCTTTCTATCCGATCACCAAAGCTAGCCACACCGAGACGCTGGCGCGGCTGGCGGCGCGCCATAATCGCGGTTAAGGCGCGAATGTTTTTAATGCAAAGACGCGAAGGGCGCAGAGGTTTTAAGGGGGGAAATGTGGAGGTTGGTGGTTTTCTCGTAATTTTCTGGCGGCGTGTATAGATGCTGGCATACTAGCCATCTCAGTATAGACCCCCATACAACAACCCCGTCCCTTATCATCCCTTTGCGTTCTTTGCGCACTCTGCGCCTTTGCGTTAATACTCTCTGTGTCCTTAGCATCCTACGCGCCTTTGCGTTAAGAGTTCTCTACGCCTTTGTGTCACCGGCTGCGCGTGACCCCAATCCGCGGGCACACGTTGCGGATTGGACAGATGCTGCACCGCGGCGACGTAGGGTGGCAGATGTTTTGTCCCAATGTAACCAACAATCGGTTGATCGGAATCCAATAGCGTTGCGGCAGCTTAGCCCGCAGTGCCATTTCGGTCTCTTCGGGGGTGCGGGTTTGCACATAACCCCAGCGGTTACAGATGCGGTGGACGTGAATATCAACGCAGATGCCGGGTAAGCCAAAGCCGGCAGTGACCACCAGATTGGCCGTCTTGCGGCCCACGCCGGGCAATGTGAGCAGTTCATCAAGGTCAGACGGCACTGCACCGTTGTACTTTTCAAGCAGAATCCGGCAGATAGCGACAATCTGGCGTGCTTTGACCCGATAAAAGCCAACCGGATAGATCAGCTCGGCAATCCGCTCTTCACCCAGTTCCAGCATCGCTGCCGGCGTATCGGCAATGGCAAACAGGCGTGGCGCCACTACGGCGGTCAGAGTGTCTTTCGTGCGCAGGCTGAGGATGGTGGCAATCAAAATGCGGAATGGCGTCTGGCTCACTTCCCCCATCTGGTCGATTAGTGGAAGCGTAAACTTAGCCAATTCGCGTTCCAATGTATCTAACACCTGCTCGATCGGGAACTGCGTCGCAGTCACAAAACCTCCTCTTCCTCCTAGCAAACTGCGCTGGCATGCCGTATGATGATACTCGAAACCATTGGCGCAAGGCAACTCGTGCTGCGTTGGGCGCAAGTTCAATTCACTCTAGGAGCGTGTTCGTGAATAAACGCTGGTTCATCTGGTGGATGGTCGCACTTCTGCTCGCGTCCTGCGCTACTGCGCCGCCCGCGCCCCTGCCATCCCCCACGGCCACGCCTGTCGCAGAGGCGCCAACCGCTGTCCCCACGCTGTTGCCGGCCACAGCAACGGCAGCAGTAGCATCACCGACGCTTGTCCCTGCTGCTACCCTACCCGCCCCAGTCTATTTGATCCACAACGGTCAGGTCATGCGTCTCGAACCCGATGGTAACCGCCTCGTCCAGATCACCTACGAACCGCAGCCGGTGCGCGAGCTGAGTGTAGCTGAAAACGGGACGTTGGTCTATCTTACCGGCGATGAACTGGTCGTTCTCGATGGCGTGGGCCGGCGAGCTTTGGTTCGCGAGCAGTCCATCAGCTATCCTCGCATTTCGCCTGATGGCCAGAAGGTCGTTTACCATCTCACCGATCCGGCCCCCGGCTTGATCGTCGGGCGTGAAGATTCGCCGAGCGGTGTGTACCTCAGTTACATCACTGGCGGGTGGCCTAGCTTGGGGCGTGCCGATGATCCTGAGCCGGCTGAACCAGATGTCGCCAATCCGGCGTGGCGTTATATACCAGTTGCGTGGTCGCCGAACGGCGTGCAGATCTTGCTTTTCGCGGTGATGCTCCCGGAAATGGGCATACCCGGTGGTGAAGTGATGATTATCGGGCCGGAAGACGAGCCGGTGCGCGCCTTTAGTTGTTGCGAAGAGGAGCTGTGGAGCGTTGATAGCCGTGAGATAACGGTGGCGGGCGGCGGTCCCGGACCTGATATTCGGTTTGGCCTCTACCGGATCGACTCTATTAGCGGCGAGGAATTCGCAGTTCTTGAGAGCCGCGAAACAGCGATCCCGTTGGTGCGCGCGCCGCAACGGCTGGCCGATGGTGTGATCTACGCGTTTGTAGAAATGGCACCAGCCAGTGAGTATAGCTGGGACTATCCCTTTCGCCCGCAAATGGTACAGGTTAGCGATAATGGCGTGCTCACACCGCTGCGCCCAGAACAATTTGATGAACCGGTGCTGGTCTTGTGGGATCGGCAAGGGCAAGGCGCGCTGGTGCGCTTTGCCGACAGCGAGTCGTTCGTCTGGTTGCCGGCTGATCCGGCCTTACCGCCGCTCATTACTGCCGCTGCCGGATTTGCCTTAACGTGGACGCCGGCGGCGGATCTGGCGGCGCACGATTGCGCGCTCTTTTCCCCGCTGTCCCCGCAAGCGGCGCCGGAACGCCGTTACGATCCGGCGGTCGCTGATGTGCAAGGCCGGCTGGCGGCGCTCGGCTTCGATCCCGGCCCGGTTGATGGTCTGTTCGGCCCGACGACCGCCGTTGCGGTTCGCGCCTTCCGTGCCACTGCTGGTCTCCCAGCGGGGGATAGCATTGATTGCGCGACGTGGCAAGCGTTATTAGCCCGCAGCATTGCGTTGTAAGAGGGCCAACCTGCCGGCATTGCGAGGAGGTGCAGTCACATCGCTTAGCTATGGGCCGGTTGTCCGCAGCAATCTTCATTGCCGGCGAGCATAATGCCAGTAGCGAAACCATGCGGTATCTTAGCTGTTGCACGCCATAAAGCACTGAAGATTCACAACACCGATGATCATGATCCCGCCTGATCTCGCCGAACGGATTACCGCCATTCACGCTGCGTCGCACCGGCTGGTGCTGGCGTTTGCCGGCGCGGGCAGCGTAGGATTGGCGTGGCTGCATGCGATTGCAGGATCGTCGCGCACGGTGCTGGAAGCGCTTGACGCTTACTCAACGCGGTCGCGGATCGCGATCACCGGCGCCATCAATGCCCCGGCAGTCAGCGCCGAAACGGCGCAAGCGATGGCAATATGGGCCTATCGGCGGGCGCAAGCGTTGAGTGACGGCGAATGGCCGCTGCTGGGGGTTGGCCTCACGGCGGCGATCATCACCGACCGCGAACGGCGCGGCGCTGATCAAGCCTTTCTCGCCATCCACACCGCCACTGGCATCGAGACCGGCCATCTCGCGCTGGCCCGCGCCAACCAGCAGCGAATTGATCAAGAAATTCTGATCAGCCGCTGGCTGATCGATGAAATCGCCCGCGCATGTGGTATCCCATCGTAAAGCCGCGTAGCCATGCGGCGCTGGCCGGCAATATAGTGCCGTGTAACCGTGCAGCTTGGCAACCGGTCTCCTCACTCTGTTTTCTATTTACACCTCATCTGCTCTTAACCGCCGCGACTTCGTGAAGAATAGCGCATTCCGGTGCAACATGACTCAATTTCTTGACAATTTGCCCGCCCTATGGTACTGTTCAGACATTCTGCACGTCTCCAAATCAGCGCATAATGAACAAAGTGCGCCACACAAAGTTGTGCTGAGCAACGCGAGCGGGAGGCATCAACGGTTGATCGACCGCTTATTTGACATACCTTTTTCTGCGCGTCATCTTGGCGCGATCTACTTACGGATGGCGAGGTGGGAGCAGCACGGGAGTGAACCATCAGATACTCTGCGGCGTTGGGTAGCGTCGCATCGGGGGCGCGCAAATCGTGGCTGCTGCCAACTCTGAGTCATCATAGCCGGGTGTTCATCTTAGGAGCGAGGAGGTTTCTGTGTCGTACAAACGTCTTTGGGTATGGATCACCCTAATGGCAGTGGCAGCGATCATGTTAGCAGCGTGTGGCCAGCAGCAGCAGGCGCAGCCAACGGCTGCCCCAGCCGAGCAACCCACGGCTGTGCCACAGCTAACGGCTGCCCCAGCCGAGCAACCCACGGCTGCCCCGGCGCAACCAACGGCTGAGCCGGCTCCGACCACGCCGCCGGCTGCGCAACCGGGTGGCAAATTGACTATTCTCTACTGGCAGGCGGTAACGACGCTCAACCCGCATTTGGCGACCGGTACGAAAGACTTCGACGGCGCAACTGTCATCCTTGAGCCGCTAGCGCGCTACGACCAGAACGATGAACTGGTGCCTTTCCTTGCCGCTGAGATTCCAACCGTTGAGAACGGTGGTGTTGCACCTGATGGCACCAGCGTAACTTGGAAGATCAAACCGGGCCTCAAATGGTCGGATGGTACAGACTTTACGATTGAAGATATCATCTTCACGTGGAAGTACTGCGCCGATCCAGCAACGGCTTGCACTACGAAGGCAGCGTTCGATCCGATCGCGAACATCGAAAAGATCGATGACACCACGCTAAAGATTACGTGGAAGGAACCGACTGCCGATCCGTACATTGCGTTCGTTGGCCCCTTCGGTATGATTTTGCAACAGAAGCAGTTTGGTAACTGCATTGGCGCGGCGGCCAGCACCAGCGCCGAATGCCAAGCGGCGAATCTGGCCCCGATCGGCACCAACGCGTGGAAGCTGCGCGAACTGCGCCCCGGTGACACGGTGCTGTACGAGCGCAACCCCTTCTTCCGCGATGCTGATAAGGTCTTCTTCGACGAAGTCGAGATCAAGGGTGGTGGCGACGCAACTTCGGCGGCGCGCGCCGTCTGCGAGACGGGTGAAGTCGATTTCGCGTGGAACTTGCAGATCCCGAAGGCGGTGCTCGAGCCGATCTTGAATAGCGGCAAGTGTGATGCGATTGCCGGTGGTTCGTTCGGTGTCGAGCGCATTGTGGTCAACTTCGCCAATCCCGATCCGGCATTGGGCGACAAGCGCAGCGAGCCTGATCAGCCGCATCCGTTCCTGACCGATCCGGCGGTGCGACGTGCGATCTCGCTGGCAATTGATCGCAAGGCGATTGCCGAGCAGCTCTATGGCCCGACCGGCGAGCCGACTTGCAACATTCTAGTGGTACCGGCAGCCTTCAATTCACCCAATACCACTTGTGAGCGTAATGTTGAAGAGGCAAAGCGTATTCTCGAAGAGGCAGGGTGGAAGTTGAACGGCCCAGTGCGCGAAAAGAATGGCGTCAAGCTGATCGTCAGCTTCCAGACCAGCATTAACACGCTGCGCCAAGGCGAGCAGGCGATCATCAAGTCGAACCTTGCTGAGATTGGGATTCAGGTCAACGTCAAGGCAATTGATGCAGCGGTCTTCTTTGGCGGCGATGCAGGTAATCCCGATACGCTGAACAAGTTCTACGCCGACCTGCAAATGTATACCAACGGCCCGAACTCGGCTGATCCGCAGCAGTACCTGCAAGGCTGGATCTGCGCTGAAGTGTCGTCGTCGGCCAATCAGTGGAATGGTAGCAACGATGGCCGCTACTGCAACCCCGAATATGACGCGCTCTTCGAGCAGTTGAAGACCGAACTCGATCCAGAACGCCGCGCGCAACTAGCCATCCAAATGAATGATCTGCTGGTGAATGATGGCGCGGTGATCCCGCTGATCAATCGCCGCACGCCCAATGCCAAGCTGAAGAACCTCGAAGGCCCGACCTTCAATACGTTTGACAGCAGCATTTGGAATATCGCAATGTGGCGGCGTGTGCCCTAAGCGGTGATATGGGCAGTGAGATGGCAGAGACGCACATCAGCGTGCGTCTCTGCTATGTTCGATAGTTGGTTAGGTAGGCATTGTGCGCGGTCTGGGGGCGATACACATGTTGCAATACATTATTCGACGCATATTGATTGCGATTCCTACCCTCTTGATTATCAGCTTTGTGATCTTTGCCGTACTTGCGCTTGCCCCCGGCGATCCTTTGGCGCAGTTTGCGCTTAATCCGGCGATTCCTGAGTCGACCCGTGAATTGATCCGGATTCAGTTTGGGCTTGATCAGCCATGGCCGGTGCGCTATGTGCGTTGGATTACCTCATTGCTACGCGGTGATTGGGGTTTTTCGTTCGGTACGCGCGGGCCGGTGCTTGACTTGATTTGGCAGCGCTTGCCGCAGACGTTAATAGTAGTCGGAACAGCATATCTGATTGCAGTCTTGCTAGCAATTCCGATTGGGATCATCTCTGCTGTGAAACAATATTCGATTTTTGATAATGTGGCTACGTTTTTTGCATTTGTTGGGTTCTCAGTTCCTTCTTTTTTCACTGGCCTTGTCTTGATGCTGGTGTTTGCGATTAATCTTAAGTGGTTTCCAATTGTTTACAATACGACCTTGCAAGTTGTGGACTGGGATACCTTCGTGCAGCAAGTTCGGCAAATGGCCTTGCCGGTGACGGTGTTGGTTGTGCAGCAGACAGCGGCGCTGACTCGCTTTATGCGCTCGTCGATGCTTGATAACCTGAACCTTGATTATGTGCGCACGGCGCGGGCAAAGGGTCTCAGCGACCGGATGGTAGTGTTGCGCCATGTGCTAGTGAATAGTCTGATACCGGTGGTGACGCTGATTGCGCTCGGTATTCCTACTATATTCGCTGGTGCGATTATTACCGAGAATCTGTTTCGGGTGAATGGTTTAGGCGCCTTGCTGATTACCTCGATCAATAATTCTGACACTCCCGTAGTGATGGCGTTAACGTTTATTTTTGCGATTCTGACCGTTGTGTTCAACTTAATCGCTGATATTCTTTATGGGGTGCTTGATCCACGGGTACGTTATTCGTAATGCGCAACACTGCCATCGTTTAGGGTCATCATCGGAAAGGGTGAGCGTTCGATGTCTGAAATAGAACTCAATGGCGCTGTCGGTCTCTCTCCCAGCGCCCGCGCCCAGCAGATGACCAGCCGTATGCCAGCGAAACCACGCACGTTGCTTAGTGATGCGTGGCGACGGTTTCGCAAGCACCGGCTTGCGATGCTAGGGGTCTTTGTATTGTTGACGCTAGCCTTGGTATCATTCGTCGGGCCATATTTCTACGTTCCGCGCTTGGCTGCCGAGCTTGAGTCAATTGGCTCGCCATTCTTGCAGGATCGGGTTGATCTGCAAACGGCGATTGATCATCTGGATTTTCTCAATATCTTGTCAGGGCCAAGCGCAATTCATCCCTTTGGCACCGATGATCTGGGCCGTGATCTGTTGGCGCGTGCGCTCTATGGCGGGCGGGTGTCGCTGATGGTTGGCCTGACGGCGATGGCAATTGCGATTTCGCTGGGCACGATTATCGGCGCGACAGCAGGCTTTTTCGGGGGGATTATTGACCAGATTTTGATGCGAATCACCGATCTTTTCCTTTCATTACCGGCGATTCCACTCACCTTGCTGGTGGTCTATTTGTTTCGCGATCCGGTGATTAAGGCAATGGGATCGCCTGAAGCCGGCATCTTTACGATTGTGGTGACAGTGATCGGTTGTTTGGCATGGATGAGCACGGCCCGCATTGTGCGCGCGTCGTTCCTCTCGTTGAAAGAGAAGGAGTTTGTCGAGGCGGCGACGGCGCTAGGGGTGAGCCGGCCAGCAATTATGTTCCGCCATATTCTGCCGAATGCGATTGGCCCGATCATCGTCGCCGCCACGCTCGAAGTCGGTAGCGCGATTATTACTGAGTCGACTCTCTCCTTTCTTGGCGTTGGCTTTCCCCCTGACACGCCAACGTGGGGCCGGCTGGTGACCGATGGCAGCCAGTATCTGCAAGCGGCGCCGTGGTTGGCGCTGTTCCCCGGCGGGTTGATCTTTTTGACAGTGCTGAGTATCAATTTTGTCGGTGACGGGTTGCGCGATGCGCTCGATCCGCGATCGCGGTTGTGAGGTACAATGATGCCGGCATACAGGCGTTTTTTGTCACCGGAACCCGAATATGAACCATCACCTGACGCCATTGCAACGGTTGGCGGTTGAGGCTATCCAAGAGGATGAACGGCTGACCGCCGGGTTAGATGATGCACAAGCCGGGGTATTGCTGCGTTGGGCCACGGCGCGAGCTGCCGAGCTTACCTGCGATGCGGCTGATGAAGTAGCTGCGGAAGCGGTTGCGCAAGCGATCCGCACCGCCGTGCGGGCGGCGGTGCGGGCCGATGGCGCGGTAGCGACGGCTGAGCGAGCGTTGGCGCAAGCGTTGCCGACAGGAGTAGCCTCCTCTCTACCCACCTCACGCACGCTTGGCGGGGCTGAGCTGGCGGCGGTCTCGCTCATCACTGGTGCGGAAAGCGTACCTGACACCTCATCAGATCTCTCTTACGATGCGTCAGCAGCTTCGCCATCTCTCTCCCGTCCGCCTCGGTTGCCGCGCCGGTGGCCGGAGGTGTTGCCGCTCAGCCTGTTGGCGCACCTTGGCCGGCGGTAAGATGGCGGACAGAAAAGCTGGGTAGTTGGTGGCAGAGCGGGCTGCCACTTTCCGCTTGCTATGGCGCGCCGCCGGAGGCGGTGCAGCAATCTCCTGTGTAGGTTGGAGGGATGCCTGAGCGTATGGCTCGCGCTCGAGCAGGAGATTCCTTCGGCGGCTGCGCCCCTCGTAATGACAAGTGGCCCGTGTTATTGTGCACCGCCGGAGGCGGTGCAGCAATCTCCTGCGTGGGTTGGAGGGATACCTGAGCGTATGGCTCGCGCTCGAGCAGGAGATTACGTCAGCGGCTGTGCCCCCTCGTAATGACATAATATGTTAGAGCGATAGTATTGCTCACCTTCTCAGAGCCTTTGCAAGATTGTGAGGATCCTATGGCGCGAAAACCGGCTTCGCCACGTTCGTCGCAGCGCCTCAATCGCACCCAAGTTATCTTGCTCTTTCTGACTCTCGCGCTCGGTTTCCTGATCACCGCCGGGATTATCGATCTACGGCGGTTTGGGCTTGATCCATCACTCTTTGGGATCGAAACGCCGCCAACCCCCACCGTCAGTGGGTACACAGGGGGGATGACGGTCTACTTCACCACACCCTCGTTGGTGTACCCCGATATTCCGCGCAACCGGGTGACGCCGCCGTACCTGCGTGATATGTTGAACGACATTGCGAATGCTCGACAGAGTATTGATCTCGCGACATTCGAGTATACGTTGCAGCCGCTTGCCGAAGCGCTGGTTACTGCCCACCAACGGGGTGTAGCGGTACGGTTGGCGCTTGACCGCGAGAGTCTCGAGGATCCAGTTGATGCTAAATTCGCCGGCATGATTGAAGCTGCTGGCATTCCAATCAGCTGGGAGGATACGACAGCGTTTCTCCATAGCAAGTTTATCATCATTGATGCCAAGATTGTGTGGACTGGCTCGTGGAATGCGACGATCAATGACACCTATCGCAATAACAACAACCTGTTGCGCATCACCATTCCGGCGCTGGTCGAGAATTATCGGGTCGAATTTGAAGAACTGGCAGCCGGTCGGTTTGGGAATAGCAAGCAGGCGACAACGCCATTTTCGCGTATCACCACTGCCCAAGCAACCATCGAGAACTACTTTACCCCGCGTGAGCGACCGGCGGCGCGGATTGTCGAGATGATCAACGGTGCCCGTCGTTCGGTGTTGTTTATGGCCTTCTCATTCACGAACGACGAGATTGCTCGTGCAATGATTGCTCGTCAACAGGCAGGCGTACCGGTTCGGGGTGTGTTTGAGCGGCGTAATGCCGGTGGGGTTGGTTCAGATTTCGGCATGCTGCGCGATGGCGGCGTCGAGGTGCTGGAAGATGGAAACTGTTACACCATGCATCACAAGGTCATCATCATCGATGAGCGCATCGTGATCACCGGTTCGTACAATTTCACAACCCGGGCCGAACGCACCAATGACGAAAATCTGCTGATCATCGATGATCCGAAGCTGGCGGCTGAATATCTGGCCGAGTTTGAGCGCGTGTTTGAGCAGGCGCGCAACCCGACTCGGTGCCAATCGTGAGGCGTATCCTTTTCCTCGGTCAGGGCGAAAGGGTGTTCCCGTATGTCATTGCGAGGGCGCGCAGTACCCGCAGCAATTTCCTGCTTGGGCGAGCTGGCTGTCGTGCTCGGAGGAGATTGCTTCGCTGCGGGACAGAGCGCTGCTCTGTCCTTTGCAGCTCGCAATGACAGCGGGGGAGCAATTTGTACCGGCATCGCTGTGCTACGGCTGCAACGCAACGATAAAGCTCGCTTCGCCGAACGGCTGTTCAAGCAAGGTGATGCGCAGCGTACTCGCGTTGGCTGCCAATTGACGACGTACCACGGCCACGCCACTCTGCCGGCTACCCGGTGGGACGGTAATCGTTGCCGGTCGTGCGTCATCATTCGAGATCGGATAGTCGTTCCCTAAGCCGTCACTGATCTTGATGTTATCGTGGCGCAACGGCAAACGCACCGTCCGGGAAGTGTTGTTTTGCACACTCCACCTCAACTCGATACGGTCGCTGCAAGCGTCAATTTGCTCAAGGGCGACAATGATGTCAGGCGAAGTACCGGTAGTGATTTCGCCGGCAGCGACATTCTGCCACGTCTGATTACGTGCATCCCAGTATTTACTAATCAATTGGTAGCCATCCCAACGGCATTGGCTTGTCATAATGTTGAAGCCGATCATTGCGCCGTCAGCGGGCGTGCCGGCTGAAAGGATCGTCATTGGTGCATCAGCACGCGGGACAGGCGCTGGCGGACGGAAGAAAAGAGCGAGCAGTAAGACAAAGGCTAACGCAGCAAAAGCTACTGCTAGCCGGCCAGTAGTGGTCTGCAACGCCCGCCAAGCTCGTTCGCGCCACGGCAGTGCCGGTGACGACGGTGCCGGTGGTTTTTCTTCCTGCACCACTTCGTTCAGTTCAGTCCATGGGGTACAGTGGAGCAGTTTTGGGATAGCAAGCATCTCCTCTTCGCTCAGCTCGATCTCTGACGAGCGTTCGGTAATCATATATGCGGGCAATTCATCAAGCCCACGCACCTCTACCTTCCAGTCCAAATCGAGCTGTGACCCTTCTTCAATGCGGGGCGCGATTACAATTAGACGCTTGCAGGTGCGAAAATCGATGGAATTGGCTTTCTGCTCGGAAAGGAATTCGCGCCGGTGTTCGTTGAGGAAATTGGTCAGCGCATGAAAGTATGAAATAACCTGATTGTAAGGATTTTTGCGACCGGGGTTCAGTCGTTTCTGCTCACCGTTGCGCCCCTCGACAATCCACGGCCCGTTAACGCTACCGATGACACGACCATCGCAATGTTTCAGCTCGATAATGACAATCGCGTCATGTTTGATGATAACGAGGTCGATACTGCGCCCGCCGACGCTGAAATTGGAGAGAATCAGGAACAAGCCCTCAAGTTTTTCAAGAGTTTGGGCCAGCGCGAGAATGGCGCGGCGCTCTTGCGGGTGTTCTGGTTTCTCGCCAATCCAGACTTGAACGGCCATAATTCACTCGCTCAATGTCAACGTCTTGCGTAGTTCGACAATCTGGTCGCGCAGCGCCGCCGCTTTCTCAAAGGCAAGATCCTTGGCAGCCTGCTTCATCTGCTTCTCAAGGTCTTTGATCAGTTTCAGCACCTCGTCACGTGGCAGATCAACCGGTACAGCAGCAGTAGGTGTCGTCACATATTCGCCGCGCTCTTCAGCCAACTTGCGAATACGGTCGGTCAGGTCGCGCACGCCTTTGGCAATTCCTTGCGGGGTAATGCCGTGGCGTAGGTTGTGGGCCATCTGAATATCGCGGCGGCGCTGGGTCTCGCGGATGGCGGCCTCCATCGAGCGAGTGATAGTGTCGGCGTACATAATCACTTTGCCCTCAATGTGGCGTGCTGCTCGCCCAATGATCTGGATGAGTGACGTTTCCGAGCGCAGATAGCCCTCTTTGTCAGCATCGAGGATCGCGACCAGACTGACTTCAGGGAGATCAAGCCCTTCGCGCAACAGATTGATCCCTACTACCACATCATACACACCGAGACGCAGATCGCGCAGAATTTCAACCCGCTCAATGGTGTCGATGTCGGCGTGGAGGTACATCGTGCGTACCCCCATCTCTTTCAGATAGTCGGCCAAATCCTCGGCCATGCGTTTGGTGAGGGTAGTCACAAGCACCCGCTGTTTGCGTGCAACCCGTTGCCGAATTTCACCGAGTAGGTCGTCGATCTGCCCTCTGGTCGGGCGCACCTCGATTTCGGGATCGAGTAGGCCGGTGGGACGGATAATCTGCTCGACGATCTGCTCGCTCTTTTCCCGCTCGTAAGGGCCGGGGGTGGCCGAGACGTAGATCACCTGATAGACGTGCTGCTCAAACTCTTCAAACTTGAGCGGGCGGTTGTCGAGGGCCGACGGCAAGCGAAAGCCGTAATCCACCAGTGTTTGTTTGCGCTGGCGGTCGCCATTGTACATGCCGCGCAACTGAGGCAAGGTGATGTGACTCTCATCGATAAAGATCAGCAAATCATCGGGAAAATAGTCAAGCAATGTCCACGGCGTCTGGCCGGCAGCGCGCCCGTCAAGATGGCGCGAATAGTTCTCGATCCCGCTACAATAGCCGACCTCGCTTAGCATTTCGAGGTCGTAGAGCGTGCGTTGCTTCAGCCGCTGTGCTTCGAGCAGCTTACCGGCGGCTTCAAGCTCGCGTACCCGTTCGTTCAGCTCTTCTTGAATCGCGATGATCGCCTGCTGCAACTTCTCTTTGGTGGTAACGAAGTGCTTAGCGGGATAGATCTCGATTGCGGTATGCTTAAGCAACACCTCGCCAGTGAGTGGGTCAAGCTCGACGATCCGCTCGATTTCATCGCCCCAGAACTCGACTCGAATAGCGGTTTCAGCGTTGGCGGGAATAATATCGAGCGTATCGCCGCGAACGCGGAACGTGCCGCGTTGGAAGTCCATATCTTTACGCTCGAACTGTAAATCGATCAATTGACGCATGAGTTTGTCGCGGTTACGCACCTCGCCGACGCGGAGCAGAATCTTCTCTTGGCCGTAATCGTGCGGCGAGCCGAGGCCGTAAATCGCCGAGACCGACGCCACGATCAGCACATCGCGGCGGGTGAAGAGCGCCTGCGTTGCGGCGTGGCGCAGCCGGTCAATCTCCTCGTTGATGCTGGCTTCTTTCTCGATATAGAGGTCTTTCGAGGGAACGTAGGCTTCCGGCGTATACTCATCGTAATACGAGATAAACATCTCAACCGCCGCGTCGGGCAAAAACTCGCGGAACTCGGCCCACAACTGCGAGACGAGGGTCTTGTTGTGGGCGAGGACGAGGGTGGGGCGTTGAGTCTGGGCGAAGATGTGCGCCATCACGAAGGTCTTGCCGGTGCCAGTCGCGCCGAGCAAGGTCTGATGGCGGTAGCCGGCGCGCAAACCGGCCACCAATTTCTCGATGGCTTGTGGTTGATCGCCAGTTGGCTGATACGGCGCTTCGATCCGGAATGGCATACGGTGCTCGCGAGTTCTGGCACTGAAGAGATAGCAACAGCGCGGGTTGCGCCGTCCGCGTCGAGGCGGGAGGGGCAACAACGCCGCGCTGCTGGTTGGGCTAGAGGTATTATACCAGAATGGCGGCGGGAGAGGGGGACAGCGCACTGTGTTCCCTGCGATGGGGGCACAGCGCGCTGTGTGGCTACGTGAGACGTTTACCGCAACTCGAAGGTGATTTGAACGGTGGCGCTGTAGGTTTGCTGGCCGGGCTGCACCGGCGGGGCCGAACGGGCGGCTGGCGCGCCGTAGGCATCGGCCATCATCGGTACCGGGATAGGGCTGGCGCCAAAGTTTTCGGTGATGAACAGCACCCGACCGAGCGATGTGCCGGCAGCCCGTGCCATCTGTTCGGCCCGTGCTCGGGCGTTGACCACTGCCGCCTCGCGTGCTTGGGCTAATACAGCTTCCATATCACTGACGCCAAAACTGATGCCGTACAGTCGGTTGGCTCCTACCTGCACCACTCGATCGATGAGGTCACCGGCTTGGGCAAGGTTGCGAATGGTCACGGTGACCATGTTGTTGACGGTATAGCTGACAATCGTCTCACCTTTTTCATCGTAGTTCGGATAAATACTAATACCGGAAGTCTGAATGTCTTTCGCATCGACTCCTAACTGTTTAATCTGATCGATCATCGCCTGCGCCTGCGTACTATTCTGAGCCAGCGCCTCTTGGGTGGTCGGCGCTTTGGTTTCAACGCCAATCGTGATGGTCGCGATGTCCGGTTCTACCTTTATTTCACCGGTGCCAATGACCACAATCTGCGGCATATTACTCACGCCGGGTTGGGCTGTGACGGTTTGGGCAGGGCGAAAGAGACTAACGGCGGTTAGCGCAAGGACAGCGATGAGTGCAGTTAGGCCAAGAATAGTTGTGAGAAGACGGTTTTCCATAGTGGTATCTCCTTGAGTGTCTGTTATGTAGCTCAATGTAAAGACGGAGACACCGCGAACTTAGTTCCCAACGACGCAGAGGAGGCGAAGACGCAAAGAAGTTGAACGCAAAGACGCAAAGGTATTGGATAGGGGGCTATCAGCGTGCTTCACCCCCACCTACATCCGGCTTCGCGTCCTTCGCGTTTACTCTCCTCTGCGTCGTTGCCTCTTCTGCGCGTGCTCGCTCCACGATTCGCCGGCGCCACACCCGCCAGAACATAGCTGCCTCAAATGGGCCAACGATGAGGAAGGCCAGCCACACGCCCCACAACGTCGGCGCCCACCACGTCACAATCACCAGCGCCAGCGCGACGCAGACCCAGATCGCAGTGCCGCTAATGGCGAGCGGCGAAAGGGTGTCACCCAAGCCGCGCAGCGCGCCGCCGAGAGCGAAGGTCAAAGCCCACGCGGGTTGGGTGAGGGCCACCACGCGCACTGCCGCCGCGCCGTTGGCGACCAACTGCGGATCACGGTTGAAGATGCCGACCAGCCCTTCGGCAAAAATGAGGAACAACACACCGAGGCCGCTCATCCAGAGGATTGTCCAACGCAACGCGATCATCGTCACCGCATTGGCTTCAGCCGGGCGCTGCGCGCCGATGGCTTGACCAACCAGCGCCGTTGCCGCCAACCCAAAGCCGATACCGGGCAAAAACGAGAGCGAGAGGACATTGATCGCGACTCGGTGGGCGGCCAGTGGCACCGTGCCCAGCGTTGCCACCACCGGCGTCAGCGAAGCGATTGCGCCGATCACCAATACCTCTTCGACTGCCGCCGGCATCCCGATGCGCAATACATCACGCAAGACGCCGATACGCGGCCACCACCTACCGCCGCCGCTAGCGCGCACACCGTTGCGCCCAAACCAAAGTACCCAAACCAGCAGCGCCGCGCCGATCACGCGCGCGATCACCGATCCCCACGCACTGCCCACCGCGCCGAGCGCCGGCAGGCCGAGCCAGCCAAAGATCAGGGCTGCGCTGGCAATCACATTGACTACATTGGCGAAAGCAGTGACTAACATCGGCGTGCGCGAATCACCCACCCCGCGCAAGACGCCGCCGATCAGATACATCATGGTCAGGGTGGTGATGGTGCTCATCGTCACTGCCAGATAGTCGATTCCGACTTGGCTCACATCGGGCGCAAGTCCGAACAGGTTGATCAACGTTGGGGTGAGCGGTAGCCCAATAGCGGTAAGCGGCAGGCCGATCAAGATGCTCCAGAGTAACCCTTGGCGGGCGACGGCGCTAGCCTCAGCGAGCTTCCCGCCGCCGTAGGCTTGGGCGACTAGTACGGCCACCCCGACCGATAATGCACTGAGGGCGGCGGTGGTGACGAAGATGACCTGTAAGGCAGCGCCAACCCCGGCCAGCGCGACTGCGCCGAGCGACGCGACGAGGATGGTGTCAACCACACCGAGCATGGTTTGCAGCAAGTTCTCGCCGATCACCGGCCATGCTAGCCGCAACACGCGCTTTTCAAGCTGAGCACGCGAAGGCGGCGGGGTGATCGTTTCAGCAGTGAGGGTGTCTGAGCGCATAAGTCATGAAGCGACGCATGCGTCGCGCTGATGGGTGTTGATAGGGTGTATTCTAACCGAAGTTGGGGGAGGTGTGGCGGAGCTGAAACATCATTTCTGTTGGCAGATAGGGTAAGCCTTGTCGGGAATTCATCAATTTCTGCAATGATAATCTCACCAACCCTTTTGTTATTACGAGGGCGTGTATGCATACCGCCCGAAACAATCCCCCGCGCCTTCGTGAGCGATGGTTCAGAGACCGTGACCGATCGTCTCATCGCCCGATAACGGTTGTGCGAAAATCCGTTGACAGATTGATCAGCGGTTTTCTTACCGGAAGATCTACGAGCGAGCTGTATACAATGCGCGTAGAGTAACGCTGCGAAAAGCCTTGGTATGGCAGTCTAGCGCTAGGTCTTATTTGCTTGTGCAAAGCGGATTGGTTTGAGTAACAGGTATTGCTCTCGCTTGCCGCGGAGATTGCTTTGGGTGCGAGGCAATACAGCATTGCCGTGGGCCTACGCACCCTCGCAATGACACAAAGGCGCAGATGAAGCACACGATCATTTCTTCTATCACATCTCTCTGCGCTTGGCGCGGGCGAACGTCTCGCCCTATGCATAGCCTTCCTCAATTCAGCATTCTGGCGGATCGCAGATTTGGTCACTTTCCCGTACAATGTCAAGAAGACGCCAAACGTGTTGAGGAGGATTGCATGGAGTATGTTGACACCCTGCTTACTGGCGGCACCGTTGTAACGATGGATGAAGCGTGGCGCATCTTTACTGAAGGCGCCGTGGCGATTCGCGATGGCGTAATCGTGGCAGTAGGGCCGAGTGCTGAGCTTACTGCGCGCTACACTGCCAAAGAAACGATTGATTGTCACGATTGCGCGATTATTCCCGGCCTGATCAACGGTCATGCCCATGTGCCGATGAGTCTCTTGCGCGGGTTAGTGGCCGACCAGCAGCTCGATGTTTGGCTGTTTGGCTATATGTTTCCGGTCGAAAGCCAGTTTGTCGATCCCGAATTCAGCTATACCGGCACGCTGCTCAGTTGCGCCGAGATGATCCGCGGCGGTACGACAACCTTCGTTGATATGTACTATTTTGAAGAAGAGGTGGCGCGCGCTGCCGATGAAGCCGGGATGCGAGCAATCTGCGGGCAGACGGTGATGCGTTTGCCGACACCCGACGCCGATTCGTTCGATGCTGGCATCGAGCGAGCGCGCCGGTTTATGGCTGAATGGCGCGGCCATCCGCGGATTATCGCCACGGTGGCGCCCCATGCGCCGTACACTTGCACCGACGACATCTATCGCCAAGCTGCTGCGCTCTGCGCAGAGTTTGGCGCGCCGCTGATCACGCACTTGTCTGAGACGGCACGTGAGGTGGAAGAGAGCATCCGTGACCGCGAAGTGACGCCGATTCGCTACGCCAAGCGGGTCGGCGCGTTCGATGTGCCCTGTATCGCTGCCCACTGCGTCCATGCCACCGAAGACGACATGCGGCTCTTACGTGAAGCCCGCGCTGGCGCAGTCCCCTGCCCGACCAGCAACCTCAAGCTAGCCAGCGGTGTGGCACCCTTCCGCCGGATGATCGAGACCGGGGTGCGGGTAGGGCTAGGCACCGATGGCCCGGCCAGCAACGACGATCAAGATATGTTCACCGAGATTCAGTTGGCAGCGCTGTTGCCAAAAGGCTTAAGCGGCGACCCGACGGCGGTACCGGCCCGCGAAGCCTTTGCGCTGGCGACCTGCTGGGGCGCGCGCGCCATCCACCTCGATCACCTGATCGGCTCGCTGGCCGTGGGTAAACGGGCCGACATCGTCGTGGTCGAGCTGCGCCGCTTGCACAGCGCGCCGCGTTACACTTACGCTGCCGACGCAATCTATTCGCACCTTGTCTATAGCAGCCGGGCCGCCGATGTGCGTGATGTGCTGGTTGACGGCAAACTCCTGCTGCGCAATCGGCACTTGCAGACGCTCGATGAAGAGGCAATCATTGCCCACGCGCAGGCGATTGCCGCTCGCATCAACGAGTTTCTCGCCACCCGTGAGCGCAATCTGCTAGCCAAGATTCTGGCGCTGGGAGGTGTGCAACAGGCCGAGATTTTCGAGATTCAGGTCAAGGCCCGCCTGCAACCGGCTGATGTCGAACGGGTGCTGGCCCTCTTGCGCAATCCGGCCATCACCATCACTAAGACTAGTGAACGCACCCAGTACGACACCTATTTCATCTTCGCCAACGGCGAACGGATCCGCATTCGCGAAGATCACCGCACCGATCCGGGCGCGCGCCCGCAACCAAAGTATACGCTCACGCTGATGGCTGAAGCGCGCCGAGTCGATCATCCCAAGGCGATGATGCTCTCGCGGGCGCGCTACACTGCTCCCGCCGACCATACCGTGCGCTTCTACCGCGAATACTTCCAACCTGACCGGATCGAGGAGATCGAAAAACGGCGGCGGCGCTGGCGCATTCTCTACCAAGACCACGATTTCGCGATCAACCTCGATACACTGGCTGGCCAGCCCGATCCCGGCCCCTTCCTCGAAATTAAGAGCCGGACGTGGAGCCGGCGCGATGCCGAGCGACGCGCCGAGTTGATCAGCGAATTGCTCGAATTGGTCGGTATCACCGATGAGGCGCTGGTGTTGCAAGAGTATGTGGAGCTGGCGGCATGAAACATCCCGGTATCTACTTGATCGGGTTGACCGGCGGCATTGCTTGTGGCAAGAGCACGGTGCTGGCGATGCTCGCGGCGCTGGGTGCGCGCACGATTGACGCTGATCGCGTCACCCATCGGCTGCAACAGCCGGGTACGCCGGTTTATCAGGCGATTGTGAACGCATTCGGCCCGCAAATCGTGACAACCCCCGGCGGCCCTATCGACCGGCGCAAACTTGGCGCGATCGTCTTCAACGATCCGGCGGCGCTCAAACGGCTCGAAGCGATCGTCCATCCGGCAGTGCGGGCCGAGATCCGCCAGTTTCTCGACGAAGTGGCCAGTGCGGGCAAATATGCCACCCGTCTGCGTCCGGTGGAGCGACCGATTGTGGTGATTGACGCGATCAAGCTGATCGAGTCGGGGTGGGCCGACGAGTGCGATCAGGTGTGGGTAGTGACGTGCCCGCCCGAACAACAGATTGAGCGGTTGATGACGACACGGGGCATGTCGCTGGCCGAAGCCCAAGCCCGCGTGGCGGCCCAGCCGCCGCAAGAGAGCCGGTTTAGCCGGGCGCACGTGATTATCGACAACGGCGGTTCGCAAGCGCAGACGCGGGCACAGGTCGAAGCGGCGTGGCAACGGGCGCTGATTGCCAGTCACGGCGCATAGCGAATCCGGCGCCGCTCTTCGATCACGCCGCCGTCAGCCATGGTCACCCGCAAGCGAATCGTGTAATCACCCGCCGGCCAATTGCTGGCCTTCCACACCCCCAACAAGCCATCCTCGACCGGCTGGTTGCTCTGGCCGAACACCTGCCAGATGGTCGGATCAGTTCCTTGGCCGATGTCAAGAATGAACGGGCCGCGCGCGGTGCCCTTGACAAAGAGCAAGGTGTTGGTGACGACACTGCTCTCGGCGAGATCGAGCAGGGCCATCGCGCGATCTGGCTCGCGTGGCGGCGGGCAATACTCGGTAGGCGCGGCGCGGCCATTGTACTTCGCCCATTCAGCCATCTCGGTCGGGTAAAGTGGAAAGGTCATCGTCCGCACCTCTTCCGGCGGCGTGTAGGGTGCGGCTAGACACGAACCATCGCCGCCAACGCGATACGTTTGGTATGTAATCGCGCTCACTGGCCCGCTACCAACCACAAAGCGTTCGCTAATCACCTGCGGGCAATTAGGAACCGGCGGCCCCCCCGTCTCAACGCAGACCGGCAACTCAACGATTCCCTCGGGTGGGGTGAAGGGTTGGGCCGGACGGTTGGCATGGTAGCGCAACATCAATTCGCGCCAAATGAGGCCGGCTCCATTCGCGCCAGCGACTTCGGCCATCGGGCGGCTATCGTTATTACCGACCCAGACGCCGATGACCACCGCATCGGAATAGCCAACCGCCCACGAATCGCGGTAATCATTGCTGGTGCCGGTCTTTACCGCTGCCGGAATATTGGGCAGCTCCATCACATTGTTGCGCCCGAACACCAGCCACCGGGCAGCGTTATCACTGAGGATGTCAGTAATGAGAAAGGCGATCTGCTCGCTCTGCGGGCCGAGCAACGGCTTGCCGCGCTGGGGTTGCCACGACTCGAGCATCTCGCCGCGACTATTAGTGACGCGCAAGATCGCCACTGGTCGCACCTGCCTGCCGCCGGCGCGCAAGCCGGCATACGCGCCAGTCAATTCGAGTAGCCGCACCTCGTTGCTACCCAATGCCATTGCTAAGCCATAGCGGTTGGGGTCGGTAAACGTCGTAATGCCAAACTCACTCATCAAATTGACGAAGTTCTCAACCCCGACAAACTCCAGCGCCTTTACCGCCGGAATATTGAGCGAATTGGCCAGTGCCAAACGCAGCCGCACCGACCCCCGAAAACGGCCATCGTAATTGCGCGGCTGGTAAATCACGCCATTCTCTATCCAGCTTGATGGTACATCCCACAGAATAGTCGCCGGCGTCCATCCACGCTGCAACGCCGCAGCGTAGACAAACGGCTTCAGCGCCGATCCGGGCTGGCGGGGCGCCATGGTGACGTTAACTTGACCATCAGGCCCGTTGAAATCAACACTCCCCACCATCGCCAAAATCCGGCCATCAGGCGACAGCATCACCACGCCGGCGTTGCTGGCATCACGCGCGCGCAGCTCGGCAATCTTGGTGCGGACTACCTCCTCGGCTTGGGCCTGCCAGTTCGGATCGAGGGTGGTAATCACGCGCAACCCACCCCGGTTGACCATCTCCTCGCCGAACCGCTGCACCAATAAGTCATAGACATAAAAGGTAAAATGCGGCGCTTGAATGGTCGTCATCGGCGGCACCAACCGGATCGGCTCCGCGAAGATCGAATCGGCTTCGGCAGCGCTGATAAAACCGGCGGCCACCATCTGGTTGAGTACAATGCGTTGGCGGGCGCGGGCTAACGGCAAATTCTCGAACGGATTGTAGTTGGAGGGCGATTGGGGCAAGCCGGCCAACAACGTTGCCTCGCCGCGGGTCAATTGCCAGACATGCTTGCCGAAATATCGCTGCGCCGCCGCTTCCACCCCATACGCCTGCGCACCGTAGTAGACCTCATTAAGATAGAGCTTCAGAATTTGATCTTTGCTATACACCTGCCCAACCCGGATCGCCAAAATCGCCTCGCGGATCTTGCGTTCGATCGACTGCTGCTGCGCCTCTTCGGGGGTGAGCAATATGGTCCGCACCAACTGCATCGTGATCGTGCTTGCCCCAGAAACGGTCTGGCCGGCGGTGACGTTTTGCCAGAAAGCGCGCGCAATGCTAGGGAGATCCACGCCCGAATTGGTGTAAAAATTGGCATCTTCCACCGCCACTGTGGCGTCACGCAATAGCTTGGGGATGCGGTCGAGCGCCACCGGTACGCGCACCCCGGGGCCAATCACTTCGTACAGCAGGGTAGTGCCGTCACGGGCGTAGATGCGGGTGTTTTCGAAACTGCGGTGTTGGTCGAGCAACTCAGGCGGCGGTAGATCGCGGCCGTAGTAAACGTAGAGTCCGATGATTGCAAACAGACCGAACACGATGAGTACAAGCATCCCAAACACAAATCGGTTCAACCAACGCCATAATGCTGACGGGCGGCGTGATGACAATGCTGAGGAGCGATGAAACCGAGGTAATGGTGGGCGCGGGCGATTAGACATAGACGAGAACCATGCCAGACACCAAAGATTTGGTCCAAATGTGTTATTTGTTATGAGTAATATAGCGCGTTTTAGCGCCGGATGAGTAGGGCAAAATTGTGATAAAACGGTTGGTATTTGTGGGGCAGCAATGGCGGCGATGATGGCGGTCGGATCTCCGCAGAGGTGCACGGTCGTGCGTCTCTGCGAGGCGAGGTGAGTTGCCGGGAATTTACTAATATCCGTATATTACCGTTGACTGCGAAGTCGGTCGTGTTCCCGGCGGGCCGGATTGTTGCAAATGGATGTCATATTTCGTTGCTACGCTGCATCAGTGCGAATAATTACGATTGTGGAATCGTCGGGGTTGCCAGACGGCGGTGCCGGGGGTTGACGGTATTCGTTAATGCGTTTGGTCGCAGCAGATTTGAAACCAGCCACGAGTGATGAATAGGTTGGCGGATGGAAGGAGAATTGCGGCGATTGCATGGTAAAGACCCACGGTCATGGTCTGTACAATCGCGTGGATGTGGTTTGGCATCGTGGTTCCACCACGGCGTGGGCTGATGGAATGCGGTACCTGTTTTGGTACCGAGGGTTCGTTTGCGCTGGCATCGTTGTGGTTCGATCAACAACGAGTCCTCTATCGATCAAACCGTTTGACCAGCGCAAAAGATGGAAGGTGGTTTTGGGCAATTTTGCAATTGACGAACATGATGTTAGCCCCCTTACCCCATCTCTCTCATTGCTGCCACCACCGCTGGCCATGCTGTGCTATGCGGTGTCGTCAGCTCAAAATGGCCGCATTGCGGTAGAATGGTCAGATGCGCTGTATCGCCGGCTTGCCGGGCCGCAGTAACGAAGGCGGCGACATAGGCCGCCGGTACGATCGGATCGTCGCCGCCTACGAGGTGGTAGTGAGGTACGCCGAGCGGCAAGAGCATGTGCGGCGACGCCTCGGCGTAGCGGTGCGGGTTGTGATCGACCAGTTCGGCGCAGGCCGGGCCGCAAGCGGTGGCAGTTACGCCTTGGGCGAGATCGGCGACGGCGGCAAGCGCAACCACGCCGTGGATCGGGAGCGGATTGGCGGTGGCGAGGGGACTGGTAGCCGGTAACGCAGGTCGTGCGGCTAGCCACAGTGCGAGGTGACCGCCTGCGGAATGGCCGACCGCAATCACCCGCGCAAGGTTCAAGGGGTAATCGTCGGCCAAAACTCGCAGATGGTCGAGGCCGGCAGCGACATCGTGAAACGTCTGCGGCCAGCCACCGCCGTTGCCCAATCGACGGTACTCAATGCTCCACACAGCATATCCGATGGCACGCAGCGCGGCACACCATTCACCAAGTGGTGTAAGATCATACGCTGCTTGCCAACAACCACCGTGGATGAGCACTATCAGTGGTGCTGGTTTCGGGCTATTTGGCAAATACAGATCGCCAAACTGATCAGGATGGCTGCCGTAGGGGATACGTGCATCAGGCGGCACGGCAGGTTGGGCAAGGTAGTCAGTAACGGTAAGCATAGTTGCTACGTCGTGAATAACGCCACGATGCACAGGGTGTAAAGAAGCGAAAGGACTGGTAATAGAAAACGCAAATTTCTAAGGTTGTAACGTTCCAGACACGATGATTAGTTTGGTTATCCAACGAGCTACAGTCACTGCCCCAAATCCCAGTGCAGCTTTGCTTACGAAAACTGCTCCAGAAAGCTGTCAAGCGAGCCGTTGTAGTAAACGTGTACCACCTGATTAAAGGTAATCCGGCTCACCGCGTCCCACACCTCGTCGGGGTCGCTGCTGTAGGCGACGAGCATAGCTTGTTCGGGTCGCTCTTCATCTTCACCGGGCGGAATGACGAGCGCGAGCCATTGGTTGGGGTAGCGTTGTTCGATGAGTGCTACCGGTTGCACGTTGCCGCGCTCGACCATACCGGTGTAGGGGCAACCGCAGCCGCAATCCGGCCCGCAACTGCTGTGGTCGCCGGTGCCGCAACGAGGGTTCGTGCCACCGTGAAGTGCGCTGGTGAGATTAATAACGACTGGCATAGCGTCTTGCAGTCATCCTTACGGCCTGATTCGCTCCATGCCGCCCATGTACGGGCGCAGCACTTCGGGGATGACAATACTGCCGTCTTCCTGCTGGTAGTTTTCCATAATCGCGATAATCGTGCGCGGCAAGCCGAGGCCCGATCCGTTCAGGGTATGGAGGAACTCTGGCTTGGCGCCCGGCTCAGGGCGGTAGCGCAGATTGGCGCGGCGGGCTTGAAACGCCTCGACATTCGAGCATGAGCTGACCTCTAACCATTCACCCACTCCCGGTGCCCATACTTCGATGTCATAGGTCTTGGTTGAACTGAAGCCGAGATCACCGGTGCAGAGCAGTTTGGTGCGGAATGGCAAACCTAGGAGGCGAGCACACGCTTCGGCATCGCGCCGCAGCTTCTCGAGCGCCTGATAGCTCTCTTCGGGCTTGACGAACATGTACATCTCGACCTTATCGAACTGGTGGCCGCGCTTGATCCCGCGCACGTCACGCCCGGCGCTCAGCTGTTCCTTGCGGAAACAGGGTGTGTAGGCGGCGTGGTAAATTGGCAACTGGCTCGCTTCGAGAATCTCGTCGGCGTAGAGGCTGGTCAGCGGCACTTCTGCCGTCGGCACCAGCCACAAGCCCGACTCCTCGTCGCGGTAGAGATTGTCACGGAATTTAGGTAACTGACCAGAGGCCCACAATACCGACTCTTTGACCACAAACGGCGTATACACCTCTTGGTAGCCTTGTTGCAGGTGGAGATCGAGCAGCCACTGGATGACGGCCCGTTGCAGGCGCGCGCCGGCTCCGCGCATAACATAAAAGCGCGAACCGGCGAGCTTGACACCGCGCTCGAAGTCGAGGATGCCCAGCGCCTCACCCAGTTCCCAGTGCGGGCGAGCAGGGAAAGGCAACGGTCGCGCTTCACCCTCTTGATAGACGATCACGTTATCGTTTTCATCAACCCCATCGGGTACATCAGGGTGCGGCAGATTGCGGATTTCCAGCATTGCGGCCCGCTGTTGCTCTTCGACCTCGGCCAATTGACGATCGAGGGCAGCGATTTCATCACCCAATTGGCGCATCGCTTCGATCTTGGCCTGTCGCTCGGCAGCGTCGTTCATCGCACCGATCTGCTTCGAGACCGCATTGCGTTCAGCTTTGCGTGTCTCCACCTCGTAGATCAAGCGGCGACGCTGTTCGTCGAACGCGAGAACCTGATCAACAAGAGCGCCATCGACGCCACAACGAGCTAATTGACGTTTCACTTCGTCGGGCTGCTCGCGGATGAGTTTCATGTCAAGCATGGTTTTTTGCCGGTATGCAATGCGCACGTGCGCGGCGGTTGGTGCTGTCGTGGCAATTATACCACAGTGTAACCCGCTGTAGCCCTACGCCCCACCTCACCAATCCCGTTATACCCCAATCCGGCTATAGCGCCAATCAACCGGCTGGCCGTTGGTGTAAGGCATCACGCCGTGAAATGGGCGTGGGTCATGATCGAAGACGAGCGGCAGAAAGAAGCGGTCGCCGGGCCAGAGTGGCAAGTCCATGATGCGTACAAGTGGTACCCATTCGAGCGTTCCTTCAACATTCGCTGTTGGTGGTTCGCCACTGAAGCGGGTGATGAGGAAGATAAACGCAAACCAGTCTTCGCCGTTTTTACCAAACCCCGGCCAACTCACCGTACCGCGCAGCGTAAGTTCGAGGGCGGTAATGCCAGCCTCTTCACGCAGTTCGCGCTGCATCCCGGCGACAATCTCTTCGTCACGTTCGAGTTTGCCGCCGAGCCCGTTATATTTGCCTAGGTGCTGATCGCCGGCACGCGCGTTGCGATGTACCATCAGCACCGATTGACCGTCAGGTGAGAGGACGTAGCCAAGCGTAGCGAGAATTGGTGTATACGGCATCGTTAACCTCGATAGCAAGTGAATACGAAGACGCAACGTTATTCACATGCAAAAGCGCGATAAAGATTTGTGTGAGGGTTGTTTCCTCACCGCACATGTACCCCCCACCCCGCAAAACCTCTGCGCCCTTTGCGTTTCGAGCGCTGCGGAGCCAGACAGTCGTCCGGCTCTACTGCGTTACCATGCTCGATAGAGATGACGCTCACCGCGTTGCACTTCGGCGATTCGGCGCGCGCTGCCGGTGTCAACCCCGGCGGGCAAACGGTCGGGGTGAAAAAATTGGGCATCACAGATCTCGATGTCACCGCGGGGCGGCGCCGGCGGGCCATCAGCCACTGCGGTGAAGACGATCACGTAATCGCTGAGACCATTGGCGAGATAGTGGAACACACCATGGAGACCAGTCACCGTCACCGGGCAGCCGCTCTCTTCGAGCGCCTCGCGGCGGGCCGCTTCCGCCGGCGCTTCACCGCGATCGATCGCGCCGCCGGGCAGACCCCACGGTTTCGCCCCACCCCGGTGACGTACCAGCAAAAATTCATCGCCGCGCTGCACGATCACCCGCACCCCAATTGCGCGTGGGCGGAAGATAATACCTTGCGCCAACCGCAAGCGGATGAAGAGATTATATGCTCCGGTGAGGATGATTTCGCGCAAGGGGTGGATCATGGCCGCTGTTAACCCTGTCGCTTCAGCCGCTGGATCGTTCCACCGATCGCAAACGCATCATAGCACGGGCATATCTTGGCCGCAAATCGGCGTCGTGAGGGCTGTTGTGGCGTGAGCAGTGAGGGCAATACCCGGCCTGCGCATGTTCGGATATATTCCTTTAGGCAAGGGTCCCATGGAGATATGCCGCTGCAATGAGGAAAATATCCCCATCCGTATCTCTGCCAAAATACACAAGACAAATGGAGGGTTGCTGTGGTTTGATGAGTGAAGCTGTTAATCTTCCTTCGTCTCGGCAGGAGGAACTATGACCTTTGCCTACAACCAACAGCAATGGAATGCCTTAGGCCAGCTTGATCCGTTCTGGGCAATGACCGGCATATCCGGTTGGGAATTAGCCGACTTCTTTCAAACTGGCCGGCATCAGATAGCACAGTTGCATGAAGAGATGCAACGTCTCGGTTATCCGCGTCGGTTTCAGCGTGTACTCGATTTCGGTTGCGGGATCGGGCGAGTGGCGCCGGCCCTGTGCGAGCATTTCGCTGAGTATATCGGTCTTGATGTCGCCGAGAGCCTTATTTGCAAAGCGCGCGAGCTGCACCGCGATTTGGCCAATGCTCAGTTTCTGGTCAATACGACCAGCTGGCTCGAACTGCCAGACAATAGCATCGATTTGATCTTTTCTTTCGGCGTCTTCCAACACATTCCCGATCGGCAAGCGATTCTGAACTTGTTAAGCGAATTTGCGCGGGTTTTAGCGCCGGGTGGGTTAATCTTTACGAACGTTTGCCACCACATACACTGGTTATACCGCTTGCAACTACGGCGTCGCGCCTACACAATTCTGAAGCGCTTAGGTTTTCCTGATCACGCGCTCTATTACCGCTTAAAGCTGTACCCGCAATCGGTTCACGCAATTCCGCTTCGCCTTTGGTATGGGCATTTGCAAACGCTCCCCTTGCAAGTGCGCGTGATGCGCCCGCAGTCAGCGCTCGATGCGCCGCACCAGTTATGGGAATATGCGCTAACCAAGTGAAGAGATTTCATAGAGAACACTAATACACAACTAATCTTTTTCTAATCATTACCGTCTATCTTCCCGAAAGTGAGCGGATCTCCGCGGCAGATTCTACAGTTGCCATCACAAGGGGAGGTAGACGATGCGCGCATTTCGCAACATCAGCTTGCTCGTGATGTTAGCGCTGATCGCCCTCGTGGGCGCAGCGCCAGCGCTGGCCCAAGAGAACCAGCGTGATCTCTTCTTTTACACTCGTTACCCCGCCCAAGAAGCCACCGTTGGCGATGTTGTCACTTTCAAACTCACGCTCGGCACCGATACGACACCGCAGATTGTGCGCCTCGGCATGCGTGAAGCACCGAGCGGTTGGAATATCACCTTCCGCGGCGACGGGCGTGTGATCCAGTCAGCCTACATTGAGCCGAATAACAACGCGACTTTTGATCTGCGCATCGAGCCGCCATCAGATGTGAAGGCCGGTTCGTATCGGATGGTGGCGGTAGCGACTGGGGTGAACCAAGAGGTGACGTTGCCGATCGAGTTGACGCTGAAGGCCAAGACGGTGAACCCCGCTGGTCTTACCTTCAAGGTCGATCTACCGACATTGCGCGGTTCGCCTTCAACCACCTTCCGCTACAACGTTACACTTAAGAACGAGAGCAGTGAAGAGGTGCCAGTAAGCTTGCTGGCTGAAGTGCCGCGCGGTTTCCAAGTTGATTTCAAGTTGTCGGGCCAAAGCATTACCAGCGTGCCGTTTGGCCCCAACGAGTCAAAGAGCCTTAGTGTGGAAGTGCGTGCGTTGAATCCTGACGTACCCGCTGGCACCTACGAAATCGGTATTCTGGCGCGTGGCGGTGATGTGCAAGCGACGACCCGTCTCGTGGCCGATATTACCGGTCAACCGCAATTGGTGCTGACAACCCCCGATGGCCGGCTTTCTGGTGAAGCACGTATTGGCGAAAAGACTGATGTGAAGTTGGTGATACGCAACACCGGCTCTGCACCGGCGCGTAATATCGAACTGAGCGCCTCACCACCGATTGGCTGGACGGTCGAATTTGAGCCGAAGCAGATCCCTGAGCTAGCCAATGGCCAACTGGTCGAAGTCACTGCGAAGGTACAGCCGTCGAATCAGGCAATTGCCGGTGATTACCTCGTTACCTTCACGGCCCGCCCGGCTGATGCAGCGGTTGCCACCAGCGAATTCCGGTTTACGGTGTTGACCTCAACGATTTGGGGGTTAGTTGGGATTGCCCTGATTGCGGTGGCGGTGGTTGGCGTTGGCGTGGCGGTGATGCGGTTTGGCCGCCGGTAATGTAAAGCCGCACGTCGTGTGTTTCTACCACGATAACAGGGGAAACGATTATGACCGACGTGGTGATTGAATGCCGTGATTTGACCAAACAATACGGCACGTTTATCGCCGTCGATCACCTCAACCTGACCGTGCGCAAGGGCGAAATTTTCGGCCTGTTGGGGCCGAATGGCGCTGGCAAGACCACTACCATTCTGATGCTGCTGGGCTTGACCGAGCCGACCGGCGGGAGTGTGCGGGTGTTAGGCCTTGACCCGGCCCGCCAGCCGCTTAGCGTCAAGGCGCGGGTTGGTTATCTGCCCGACCAAGTCGGTTTCTACGACAACTTGACCGCGCGCGAGAATCTCAATTACATCGCCAAGCTTAATGGTATGCGCGAGCCAGAGATGAGCAAGCGCATCAACGAGGCGCTTGCTCAGGTTGGGTTGAGCAACGTGGCCGATCGGCGGGTTAAGACCTTCTCGCGCGGTATGCGCCAGCGGTTGGGGGTGGCCGAGATTTTGATCAAGCAGCCGCAGCTAATCATCATGGACGAGCCGACGCTGGCGCTTGACCCGGAAGCGGTGCGCGAATTTCTCGATCTCATCCGCCAGCTCAAGGCGAGCGGCATTACCATCTTGCTCTCGTCGCACCTATTACAACAGGTGCAGGCGGTTTGCGATCGGGTCGGTCTCTTCCACCAAGGGCGCATGGTGCTGGAAGGCACAGTCGGCGAGTTGGCCCAGCGCGTGCTTGGTGGCGCCTACCGCATCCACGTTGAGGCTGAGGGTGGCGATGCGGTGGCGGCGGCGTTGCACGCCTTGCCCGATGTGGTAAAAGTGTCAGCGAACGGCTCCCAATACAACGTCGAAGCGCGTGCCGATCTGCGCGCCGAGATTGCCCGCAAGGTGATCGAGGCAGGTGGTAAGTTGCTGGGTCTGAGCGTAGACACGCCCAGCCTCGATGAGGTGTACGCGCGCTACTTCCAGAAAGGAGCGGCCTATGCAGCACGCGCGTAGCATAGCACCCGCGCGCCAGCGCGAAGGTTCGCCGTGGACGGGGTTGTGGGCGGTGGTGGCCAAAGAGATGGCCGATTATCTGACCAGCGCCCGCATGATGATCCTTGAAGCGCTGATCTTGCTCACCGCTTTTGGCACCGTCTATGCCGCGTCACAGAATCTGCGCGCTGGCGCTGGCACTAGCGATGATTTCCTCTTCTTGCGCCTTTTTACCACGGCCCGCGAGCCGCTGCCGGCCTTTGTCGGTTTCCTTGGCTTGCTGGTACCGTTGCTAGCGATTGCGCTGGCGTTCGACTCGATCAATGGCGAGTTCAACCAGCGCACGCTCTCGAAGGTGCTGGCGCAGCCGATCTACCGCGATGCCCTGCTGTTGGGTAAATTCTTGGCCGGTTTGGGCACGCTGGCTTTGGCCCTGACCGCGATCTGGCTCCTGATCATCGGCATGGGCTTGCTGCAACTGGGGGTGCCGCCGAGCAGCGAAGAGACGGTGCGCATGCTGTGGTTCTTGCTGATCACCATCTTCTACGGCGGAATTTGGTTGGCACTGGCGATGCTCTTCTCGATCATCTTTCGCCAGCCGGCCACGGCGGCGCTAGCCGCGATTGCCGTCTGGCTCTTCTTTACCGTCTTCTGGGGCATTATCGCCAGCCTGTTGGCTCGTACCTTGCAACCGGTGCCACCGGGTGATACTCAAGCGTTGATCAACCAAATTCAACTGGAACTGCTGCTCACTCGGCTATCGCCAAATACTCTCTTCTCGGAGGTGGCGCTGGCGATGCTCAACCCGGCAGTGCGCGCCTTGGGGATTGTTCTGCCCATCCAGTTGCACAACGCCATCCCCGGCACACCATTGCCGGCTGGGCAGAGCATCTTGCTGACGTGGCCGCACGCCACCGGCCTGATCGCGGCGACAATCGTGCTGTTCGCTATCGGCTATATCCTCTTTCAACGCCAAGAGGTGCGGGCGTAATTGCCGGTAGGGGCGAATTATTATTCGCCCCTCCCATCCTTCGCCCCCTACTCTCCCCACACTGATATTCCCCACAATTTCCCCAATCGTCGTACAATACAGATAGCTATTGTCGGGTTCTGCCTTGCACAAGGAGAGATAGGCAGCGATGAACAATGTATTGGCGATTGCGCTGGGGGCGGCGATTGGCGCCAACCTCCGCTACGGCATTGGGTTGTGGGCAGCCCAACGCTTCGGCACGGCGTGGCCATACGGCACCCTCATCATCAACCTGCTCGGTTGTCTGCTGATTGGCGTGTTGCTGACCCTCACCGCTAACCGGCTGACCCTCAGCGAACCGGTACGATTGATGTTGGTGACGGGTTTGCTTGGCGGGTTCACTACCTTCTCGACGTTTGGCTACGAGAGCTTTACGCTATTCAATGCCGGCAATTGGCTGGCGGCATTGGGGTATGTCGGCGGGAGTGTGGTGGGCGGTCTGATCGCCGTGGTCGTTGGAGTCGGGCTTGGGCGATGGATCGGCGGGTAAATGGTTTGGTGTAGGATAGTCGGTGAGGGCAACGCCTAGTGTCGCCCTTGCCTCCTTGAGAGGAGGTCTCCAATGGAGCAGGCCGTGACGCAGCAGCTCTGGATCTATATTGATGAAGGCGATAGTCAGCAAGGTCGCACGATCGCCTCACGGATTGTCGATACGCTGCGGGCCGCTGGTGCGCCGGGAGTGACGGTCTTACGCGGTGTAGGAGGTTATGGCACCCATGGCGTTTTCCATAGCGACTTGCTGGTCGATATTCCTAGCCGGCTGCCGCTGATCATCACCTGCATCGACCGCAGCGATCGCTTGCAACGAGTATTGCCTAAGCTGAGCGAGTTGGTGCAAGAGGGGTTGATCGTGCTCTCGCCGGTGCTCGTTGTGAAAGTGGGCCGGCGCGCCGGCGGGATTTTTCCTTCTCACCTGACTGTCGCCGATGTGATGAATCACGATGTGGTCTCAGTGACGGTTGATACGCCGGTCGGCGAGTTGGTGCGGCTGCTGCTCGAACGCGGCTTGCGAGCGATGCCAGTCGTGGATGGGCAGCGCAAGGTAGTAGGGATTGTTACCGATGCCGATTTGTTGCAACGCGGGGTGAGCCAGTTGCCGCTGCACTTGCAGCAGTTGCTGCCGGGTGATGAACGAGCGGCGCAATTGGCCGCAATTGCAACCCGTCCTGAACGGGCGGTCGACGTGATGACGCCGAACCCCCGTACTATCGCGGCGACTGCTTCGTTAACACAAGCGGCATTGCTCATGGCCGAGCATGATCACAAACGGTTGCCGGTCGTTAATGGCGAGGGGCAGTTGGTAGGGATTGTCAGTAGGTCAGACATCTTGCAGACAGTAGCGAATAACTTTGCGGTGAGTCCTGAAACGGCACCTACCGGCTTGAATGCCGCCAAGACGGTTGGTGAAGTGATGGTGCGTGACGTGCCAACCGTTACTCCTGAAACATCGTTGATCGAGACGCTCGATCGGGTTTTATCGACGCCGCGCCGACGCGCAGTGGTGATCGACAATGAACGGCGCGTCATTGGCATCATCAGCGATGGCGACATTCTGCGCCGGGCAATGCGACCGGTGGCGCCGGGCTTGTTGCAACGCTTCGCCATCTGGATCGGAGGCGGCGCTCGCCCGCCTGAGTTAGAGCTGGCGCTCAAGAATCACACCGCGGCTGATGTGATGACAAGCCCTGTGATAACAGTGACACCAGATACCCCAATTACAACTGCGGTTGAGCAGACGATCACGCACCGGATCAAACGCTTGCCGGTGGTTGATAATGAAGGCCGGTTGGTAGGGATGGTTGGGCGAGCTGCATTGTTGGGGGCATTATTAGGCAGCAGCCAGTAAGGGAAACGGGAGGGGTGCAGCATTGCTGCACCCCTCTTGGTGTTCTCTATGCCAATGCGGGGCTTTCTTCAACCTTCTCTTGATCGATTTCGCGCTGTGAGCGCAACCGCAGTTGATCCTCGCACGTATCGACGATCACGGTATCGCCATCTTGGAACTGCCCAGAGAGCAACCCCTCGGCCAACGGGTCTTCGATCAGACTAGTGATCACCCGCCGGAGCGGTCGCGCGCCGAAGGCTGGGTCGTAGCCGCGGCGGGCAAGGAACTCAAGCGCGTCAGGCTGCACGACTAGCTTGATCTGGTGCTCATCGAGCTGCGTCTGCACGCGCTTGAGCATCAGTTGGGTGATCGACTGAATCTCCTCGCTGGTCAGCGGATGGAAGATGATCGTCGCGTCGATGCGGTTGAGGAACTCAGGCCGGAAAAGCATTCTGAGCGCCTCATCAACCTTACGCCGCATATCCATCTGGTCGATCTCGTTAGCATTGCCGCCGAAGCCAATCCGTGACGCACGGCGGATGTGCTCGGTGCCGACGTTGCTGGTCATGATGATGATCGTGTTGCGGAAGTCAACCCGTCGGCCCTTGCCATCGGTCAGGTGGCCGTCTTCGAGCACTTGTAGCAAGAGGTTGAAGGCATCGGGGTGCGCCTTCTCGATCTCGTCAAACAGCACCACACTGTACGGCTTGCGGCGGACAGCGTCGGTCAGTTGGCCACCTTCGCCATAGCCGATATAGCCGGGCGGCGAGCCGACCAGCCGTGAGGTGGTGTGGCGCTCTTGGAACTCGGACATATCGATCTTGATGAGCGCCTCTTCGGTGCCGAACATAAACTCGGCCAGCGCCTTGGCCAGCTCGGTCTTGCCGACGCCGGTGGGGCCAAGGAAGATAAAGCTCCCAATCGGGCGCTTGGGGTCTTTGAGACCGGCGCGCGCGCGGCGCACCGCCTTCGAGATGGTGACAATCGCCTCGTGCTGGCCAACGATCCGGCTATGGAGAAACTCCTCCATATGCATGAGGCGCTGGGTTTCGTTGCCGGTCAAGCGCGTCACCGGTACACCCGTCCACATCCCGACCACTTCTGCGATGTCCTCTTCGGTCACGTAAGGTCGGTCGTAGCGTTCATCGCTGCGGGTGCCAAGTTCGGCTTCAATCTCTTGGATGCGCTGGAGCATACGCTCTTCGCGCTCGCGCAGATTGTCGGCCAGCTCAAGCTGCTGATCCTCTAGTGCCGCCTCGCGCTCTTTGCGCAGGGCTTCAAGGCCGCGCAGCGCATCACGTAGGCGCGGCGGGGTCGCCGAGCGATACATACGCACGCGTGAAGCCGCCTCGTCAATCAAGTCAATGGCCTTATCGGGCAATTGCCGATCAGGTACGTACCGGGCCGACAACACCGCCGCAGCACGGATCGCCTCGTCGCTGATTTGCAACTGGTGAAAATCCTCATAGCGCGACTTGATCCCGCGCAAAATCTGGATCGTATCCTCAATCGACGGCTCATCGACCATGACCGGCTGGAAGCGCCGTTCGAGGGCGGCGTCGCGCTCGATATACTTGCGATACTCATCGAGCGTGGTGGCGCCGATTGTCTGCAACTCGCCGCGCGAAAGGGCCGGCTTGAGAATATTAGCCGCGTCGAGCGTCCCTTCGGCGCCGCCGGCGCCGATAATGGTATGGAACTCATCGATAAAGAGGATGCAGCGCGACTCTTTGATCTCGTCGATCACCCTCTTTAGCCGCTCTTCAAACTGGCCGCGGTATTTTGTGCCGGCAACCAAAGCACCCATATCGAGGGTTACCACCCGCTTGCCCTTGATACTATCGGGCACATCGCCTTGGACAATCCGCTGCGCCAACCCCTCGACGATTGCCGTCTTACCGACACCGGGTTCACCGATCAGGGCCGGATTATTCTTGGTTCGGCGCGAGAGAATCTGGATCACGCGCTCGATCTCGTGCTGGCGGCCAATAATTGGATCGAGCCGGCCCTGTTCGGCCATCTCGGTCAGATCGGTGCCGAGTGCATCGAGGTATGGCGTCTTCGACTGGCGCTGAGCCGGCGGCGTGCCGGGCGCAGCCGCAGCGCGCGTTTCACTGCTGGCGCCGGCGGTGCCGTGGCGCAGCGTGCGCATCACCTGATTGCGCACCTGCTCGAGCGACACACCCAGAATATCGAGCACGCCGGTGGCGACGCCTTCGCCATTGCGCACCAACCCTAGCAACAAATGCTCAGTTCCAATATAGTGATGGTTGAGGCGATTAGCCTCTTCAATCGCGTACTTAATCACCTTCTGGGCGCGGGCCGTCAGCTCTTGGTCAGTGACCATCGTGCTCTCGCCGGGGCCAACAATAAATTCAACTGCGCTGCGCGCCTGTGGCAGCTTCACTCCCAGCTCATCAAGCACGCGGGCCGCGATTCCTTCGCTCTCGCGGATCAGCCCTAGCAAAATATGCTCGGTGCCGATGTATGGATGGTTAAACGCGCGCGCCTCTTCGGCGGCTAATTGCAGCACCTGCTTGGCACGCTTGGTAAATTTGCTGTACAGATCAGACATACTCTTCTCCACCTGCTAGACTGGAGGAAACGACTATTGGGCCTGACAGACCGGGGAATACGAATATTGCCCTCTCTTGCCATTGTTGCTGGTTGAGAGCGCCATCTCGACCAAGCAACGGCAGGAGCTAGCCATCATCCTCCGCTTCTGCGCCGCTCTCGGACGGCTCGTGTTGGAGCCGCAGACTCAATCCCATCCGCTTCCGCGCCGGATCGATCCGGATAATCCGGGCCTGCACCACTTGCCCTTCACTCAACACCTCGCGAGGGTGTTGGATCCGCTCGTCACCCATCTCCGAAATGTGGATGAGACCCTCCACCCCATCCTCGATGCGGGCAAAAGCACCGAACGAGGTGAGTTGAGTGATCGTCCCTTCGACGATCTGGCCTAACTGATACCGCTCGGCTACCTTCGTCCATGGCTCGCTCTGCGTGCGCTTGATCGACAACGCGATCCGCTTGCGCTCGTGATCGATGCTCAGGATCGACACCTTCACCTTGCTGCCGACCTTAAGCACCTCGGCGGGGTGTTTCACCCGCGACCACGAAATCTCGGAGAGGTGAACGAGGCCATCGGCGCCGCCAATATCAACGAAGGCACCAAAATCGCACACCGACGAGACGATGCCTTCGCGTACATCGCCCTCGCGCAGTGACGACAGCAACTCATCCTTCTTCGACTCGCGGGTTTCAGCGAGCGCCTGCCGTTCCGACAAGATCAGGCGGTTGCGGTTACGATTAATCTCGATGACCTTCAGCGGCAATTCGACATTAACCAGCCGGGCCATTTCGGATTGCTTCTGCGTTTCCGAGCTGCGGCTGATGCTCGACACTTGTGACGCAGGCACAAACCCGCGCACGCCGTCGAGATCGACCAGCAGGCCGCCCTTGTTGTAGTTCTTGACGCGGGCGTATATGATCTCACCCCGCTCGTAACATTCTTGCAACGCGCGCCAGCTCTTCTCTTGCCGAGCTTTGTCGATCGACAGGATCGCGCGGCCTTCTTTGTCTTCCGATTGGACGACGAAGACAAGGACCGGATCACCCACCTTCAGCGCAGCGCGATCCTCTTCACTGAGCGTCTGCATCTCGCGGCTAGGGATGACGCCTTCGGCTTTGGCGCCAATATCGACGAGGATTTCGTCGCGGTCGATCCGCATAATCCGCCCATCAACTGTATCGCCGTGTTTGAGGTTGCGATAAGAATGAGCGGGATCGCGCAGAATCTCCTCCATAAGCGCCTGATCGCCGCGATCGAGCAGATCGTTTAGATCAGGTTGGCGAGCTTCGTCGTGATCGTTTGAATTATTGCCGACATGATTCAACTCTTCCATGAAAGATCCCTGCGCAGAAGCGGCGGCGCGCCATTCGACGGGGCTTGGTCGGAGCGATACGTAGCAATATTATACGCCGGGCAGATTTAAAACGCAAGGATCATGATACTATTCCGCTTTCTGATGCAGGTAGGTATCGTCGAGTGTGAGGGCGTAACTGCGCGCTGGCGTGGTGAAGCGCACCGCGCTAAGCGGGAGTAGGCCGGCGCTGCGGAGGGAAAAATAGGCCTCTTCGGCACAAATGAGGGTGCCGGGCGTGGTTTGATGGATGAGGATCGCGGCTTGTTCAAGCGGTTCGCCGATCGTGTGCAGCCCGATTAGCGGCACCACTGCTACCCGCCCACGACCACTGCTCAGGGCCATCGGCGGTACAGGCAAGCCGGCGGCTTCAGCGCGGGCAATGATGCTGGTTGCCGCTGTAACGGCGTTCCGTAACGGATCGGCTTCGATAGTAAGAGCACCGAAGATAAGCAGAACATAGCTGTCGCACCACTGGAGTAAGGCCTGTTGGCGCTCGACCGGCTCGCTGATCAGATGGGTCCGTGCTCGCAGTTCGTCAAGTTCGTCGGCAATATAAAGCTGGCCGACTGCCAAGACGGCGATGGCCGCGTCGCGTCCACTGACTGGCGGGTGCAGGTCGAGTGGATTGATCTGGCGCAGCGCCGGTTGGGCCGGCTGGAGGCGTTGCAGGTGATGCTCAGTGCGCGATTGTTGCAAAAGCCGGTTGACCGCATGGCAAACTTCACCCCATGCGCCAGTTCCAACTTCGAGTTTGGTGTCAAGGGGTGTGTGGTGGAGACGATGGGCTAGGGCGCGCATCGCGCGCGCGAGCCGGTAGCGTTCCCAGAGTAGCGCGAGCACGCAGCCGGCTAAGGCGATGAGTGCAAGCGCAGGCGCAACAAACGCACTGGTTAACGCACATATGCCGAGTATCACGATCAGCGATGTAGTTGGCGCATACATCCAGCGGCCCATCATTTACCCCGTTTTCCCCGCCTTGACTAGCGTTGGGTGCAGGGTACCATAGAGGCTGAAGTATGCAGATTGTGCGTAGATTACAGATTGGCGAATGCTTGCTCGTTCCTAACGTGGCATAGCGAGCCGGGCGGAGCGCGGCGACGCAATCCCCGGCGAGTACGGAAGCTGCTCGCTCAGGCACAGGTGCCGCTGAAGCGGAAGATTGCTTCGGTCGGGCACCACCCTGCTGCGCTGGGTAGCGCCACTTTCTCGCCATGACATTGGCATGCGCCGGCGCAATGTTCGGCGGAGCGTGAAGCGACGAGGAAGCTGACAGGCTAGAGCCTGTTATGCACTTCAGAGATAAACGTGGGATGCGTTCAGCATGACACGTAACCCCTCTCCACGCGATGGGAGCGATGAGGAGTGGGCCCTCGTCGCTCTCTCCCTGACCAGCAGACCAACGACGCCCCGTAGCGCAACCACGCGCTGCGCGAGGTCGTGAACGGATGGCGCTGGATCGTCCGCACGGGAGGAGAGACGTTGCATTGCAACGTCTCTCCAACTCACCGATCTGCCGCCGTGCTCCACCATCTCGCAGTAGAGACGGTGCATTGCACCGTCTCTACTGAAGGCCGGGGTCGGTGCGCCGCTCGGCCATAACCTACACGCGCCGGTGCGCGCCATCGCAGGGCGCGCGCCGGTGCCGCGCGCACGATGCCATCGACCCTAGAATGCGGCGCGCGCGCCAGCGAT